>DATHJB010000032.1 GCA_035316325.1 Acidimicrobiales bacterium | reverse complement strand
CGGCGGGTCGCCTCTGCCATCCCCACTCCCGCTCGACGGCACCGCAGCTACCGAGGGAGACACATGACCGACGACAACGCCCCGACCTCCGGCTCCGATCCGGTCGACCGCGACGCGATCTACCCGGACCCCACGCCGCCGACGCCACCCGACGAGGTCCCGGAGCCCGACGCCGAGCCCGAGCCCGACGCCGAGGTCGAGGCACCGCCGCCCGACGCCGAGGCACCGCCGGCGGCCCCCGACACCCCGGCCGCCGACACTTCGGTCGACGCCTCCGACCCGCCTCCGCCACGTCGGGGCCAGGGCCGACGGCTCGCCGGAGTCGTGGGCGTCGTCGCCCTGGGGGCCGCACTCGCCGGCGGCGGCTTCGCGGTCGGCCGCGCCACCGCCGACGACGAATCCGACGTCGGCCGCCCGATCGCCTCAAGGGACGACGACGGCCACCGCTGGCCCGGCCCCGACCACGACCGCAGCGACCGTGGAGACGGCGGCCGCCGGGATCGCGGCCAGGGGTGGGACTGCGACGAGGGCCCCATGCCGCGGCCCGGCCCACCGCCGGGCTGGGTCCCCGACGACAACGACGACTGACGCGCACGTTCTCAGGTGATGGTGGTGGAGCCGTCGGGGTGAAGGTGCCAGTCGGGGTTGTGGGCGATCTCCCAGGGGTGGCCGTCCGGGTCGGTGAAGACGCCGGAGTAGCCACCCCAGAACGTCGATCCCGCCGGACGGGTGACGGTGGCGCCCGCCGCCTCGGCCTCGGCCATCACCGTGTCGACCTCGGCCGGCGACGCCACGTTGTGCGCCAGCGTCACGCCGCCCCAGCCGGGGCTGTGGAGCACGCCGCTGTCCTCCGCCAGGCTGGCGATGTCCCATACCGAGAACACCAGCCCACCGGCCTCGAAGAAGGCGACGTCGTCGGTCGGGGCCGACACCGAGGTCCAGCCCAGGCTCTCGTAGAACGTGCGAGCCCGCGCCAGGTCGGTGACGCCGAGGGTGATCACGCTGATGCGCTGTTCCATCCCGGGAGCTTGCCCCGGGGGGAACCCGTCAGTCGCGGACCAACTCAACTATCGAGGTGCTCGAAGGCGGCGGCGGGGTCGGCGTAGGACTTGAGCTCGACCACGTTGCCATCGGGGTCGCGGACCTTGGCCTTGGTCTGCTCCCGGGGCGTGCCGGCGTGGTCGGTGGTGACACGGTGGACCCAGTCGACGTCGGCGGCCTCCAGCCGGGCCAGCAGGTCGACCAGCGTGGCCGCATCGAGGGTGACACCGAAGTGGCGGACACCGGTCGCCTCGGGCGCCATCACGTGGTCCGGGTCGTGCTGCAGGGTCAGCTGGAGGCCGAAGAACCACACGTCGACCCACCCGTCCCGCACCCGCCCCGGCGTGCACCCGACCAGGTCGACGTAGAACCCCCGCGCCCGACCGACGTCGGCCACCGGCAGCGACAGGTGCAGGATCGGCGCGGACCCGGGCGAGGCGGTCACGGCGAGAGGAAGGTCAGGGCGCGGCGCCAGGCGTCCGCGGCGTCGGCGGCGCGATGGGCGGGGCGGTCGGCGTCGTGGACGAAGCCGTGGTCGGCGCCCTCGTAGCGCACCACCGAAACGCCGGCGGCCTCCAGGGCGGCGACGTCGTCGGGTGGGGTCCAGCGGTCGACGGTGCCGATGATCGCCAGCGTCGGGCTGGCGTTCGGCGACGCGAGGGCGTCGAGCGGCTCGCCCTGCCCGTCGCTGCGCCACATGTCCGGCACCCGGACCATCCCGTAGAAGGCGACGGCCCGGTCGAAGCGCCCGATGCCCGCGGCCTTGAGCGTGTACATCCCGCCCATGCAGAACCCCATGATCCCCACCGGCTCGACCCCCAGGGCGTCGGCCGCCGCGGCGGCATCGCCCAGCAGCCGGACGTCGGTGAGCTGCTGCACCCCGGCCATCCGCTCCTCGATCGTGGAGCCGGCGTCGCGGTCGGCCCACGGCTCGAAGGTGGCCACGGCCCACCCCTGCTCGTCCGAGATCCGCTGCGCCATGTCGGTGAAGAGCGGCCGCAGGCCACCGACGTCGGGGATGATCACGAGCCCCCGTGAGGGGTCCCGACCGTCGGACGGGCGCGCCACCGCGGCGGCCGTCCCGGAAGGCAAGGTCGTCTGCACCCGCTGATTCTGCCCCGACCCCCACCTCGCACCCACACCGGGGGACGATCCGTGGTTCAATCCCCGAGGGGCCGGTGTGGACCGGGCCCGTTGGGGGGATGGCCGTGAGGCGGCAGCTGGGCTTGGTCGGTACAGGTGTGGTGGTGCTGGGGCTGTCGGGTTGCTTCTGGCCCGCCCCGGGCGGCGGACCGAGCCGCACCGGGCACAACACCTTCGAGACGGCGATCACGCCGGCGACCGTCGGCGACCTGGAGGAAGCGTGGGTGGCCACGACCGGCGGGGGCGAGGTGCTGCACGACCCCGTGGTGTCGGACGCCGGTGTGCACGTGGGCGTCCAGGCCAGTGATGGCCTCGGCGCCGACACCCTGTTCACGTTCGACACGACG
>DATHJB010000031.1 GCA_035316325.1 Acidimicrobiales bacterium | reverse complement strand
TGTGGCGGGCGACCGGGCGCATCGGGTTGCGGGCCACCGAGGGCGGGTTCGGCACGCCGGCGTTCCCCCTGGGCGGGCGGGGGCGGCAGGTGCGGGTCGAGGGTCTCGACCTGGTGGTGGTCGACGACGGCCAACAACGTCGGGCGCCGCTGACGACCGTCGCGGCCGCAGCCGCCTTCGTCGGCGTCGAGCCCGGGGCGCCGGACGTCTACCCGGCCGCCACGCCCGTCGACCTCGACGCGCCGCTCCCACTCGACCCCGCCGACGCCCACGCCGTCCACCGGTGGTTCGAGCGGACCGACCGGGCGCTCGCCACCCTGTGCGACCAGGTCGGTGGCGCCCCGCCGCCGCATGCCCAGCTGTGGCCCGAGCACTTCGACCTCGCCGTCACCATCGCCGAGGTCAACTACGGCGGCTCCCCCGGCGACGACGGCCACCCCACGCCCTACGCCTACGTCGGCCCCTGGGACCGGTCCGCCCTCGCCGGCGACTTCTGGAACGAGCCCTTCGGCGCCAGCCGCCCCGACGCCGACCTGCCGTCCCCCGCCGACCTGCTCACCTTCTTCGAGCAGGGCCATGCCCTCACCACGCCCGGCGGCGAATAGCGTCGTCACCGATGCGACTGGCACGGATGCGGTACGACGACGGTGTGTGGCTGGCACGGATCGAGGGCGACGGGGCCGTGGCGCCGCTGTGGCAGGAGTCGGACCACCCCGCGGCCGACGGCCTCCGGGAGGCGCTCGCCGCCGGCGTCGACCTCGCCGCCAGCCCCCACGGCACCACCCCCTACGACCCCCAGGCGCTGCTCGCTCCCGTCGTAAACCCCTCGAAGGTGCTGGCCATCGGCCTCAACTACGCCGACCACGCCAGGGAGACCGGAGCCGAGCCGCCCGCCGCTCCCCTCGTGTTCGCCAAGTCGCCCGGAGCGATCGTCGGCCCCGGCGACACCATCCGCTGGAGGACCGAGGACAGCGGTCAGGTCGACTACGAGGCCGAGCTGACCGTCGTCATCGGCCGGCGGGTCGGCCCCGACGACTTCCCCGGCGACCCCCTCGAGCACGTCCTCGGCTACACCGTCGGCAACGACGTGTCCGCCCGCGACGCCCAGTTCGCCGATCGCCAGTGGGTGCGCAGCAAGTCGTTCGACACGTTCTGCCCGCTCGGCCCCTGGCTGGTGACCGCCGACGAGATCGGCGACCCCCAGGCGCTCGCCATCGGCTGCCGGGTGAACGGCAACGCCCTGCAGGACAGCAACACGTCGGAGATGATCTTCGGGGTCGCCGAGCTGGTGACCTACGTGGCCCGCTACCTGACGCTCGAACCCGGCGACCTGATCCTCACCGGCACCCCCGCCGGCGTCGGCTTCACCCGCCAGCCCCCGGTGTTCCTGGGCGACGGCGACACGGTGACCTGCTGGATCGACGGCATCGGCGAGCTCACCAACCCCGTGACGACCCGGTGACGATCCGACCGGCCGGCCCATGACCAGCACCGACGGGGTCGAGGATGACGGGGTGGAGGAGGAGCAGGAGGACCGCGGCGAACCCCAGGAGCGCCAGGAGTACCACGCGCACCCGGAGTCGAAGGACGGCCCCAGCCTGATCCTCGTGGGCGTCGACGGGACGGAGACGTCGCTGCGGGCCGCCGCCTACGCCGGGGGCCTCGCCCGCCGGCAGGGCTCCCGCCTGGTGGTGCTGTACGTGGCGACCACGCCGGCGTTCTACGGCCTGGCCCCGGGCTCCGCCACCGCCGCCACGGCCCAGAGCGAGCTGGTGCAGAACCTCGAGCAGGTCCTCGAGGAGGGCGCCGCCTACTACGGCATCGACGCCACCTTCGAGGTGCGCCACGGCGACCCCTTCGGCGAGTTCTCCCGCGTCGCCGACGAGACCCGGGCCGACCTCGTGGTCGTCGGCGTGTCGACCCACGCCGGCCACCGCCTGGTCGGCTCGCTGGGCGTGCGGCTGGTGCGGGCCGGCAAGTGGCCGGTCACCGTGGTCCCTTGACCTGCTGATCCAGGAGCGACGTGAGCGGTGGCCGGGGCTCGGTGAGGATGTCGATGCCGTCGGCCCCCTCCACCGAGAGCTCGCCGCCCTCCACGTGGAGCGACACCCGGTTGTCGCCGATGGCGATGCCCTCGACGTGGAGGCGACGGATGTCCGGCGGCAGCACCGGCGCCAGCCACAGCTGCCGGCGGCTCACCCACGGGTCGAGCCGCAGCAGGGTCCGCAGCCACAGCAGCGGTGACGCCGCGGCCCACGCCTGGGGCGAGCACGACGTCGGGTAGGCGGCCGGCACCGCCAGGTCGCGGCGGGAGAAGCCGGCGAACAGCTCGGGCAGCCGCCCCTGCGTCAGCGCGGCCACGTCGAGCTGGGCGGCGATCACCCGGTGGGCGTGCTCGATGAACCCGTAGCGCATGAGCCCCGCGGCGCACAGCGCGTTGTCGTGGGGCCACACCGAGCCGTTGTGGTAGCTGGCCGGGTTGTAGGCCGGGGTCGACGCGGCCAGCGTGCGGATGCCCCAGCCGCTGAACATGTCGTCGCCCAGCAGGCGGTCCGCCACCAGCGACGCGCGCTCCCGGTCGACGATCCCCGTCCACAGGCAGTGGCCCACGTTGGAGGCGGCGACCGCGACCGGCTTCTTGTCGCCGTCGAGCGCCAGGGCGTAGGTGCCCAGCTCCTCGACCCAGAAGTCCTCGTTGAAGCGCCGGCGCAGCTCGCGGGCCTTGTCGCGGTAGCGCTCGTGGGTGGCGGCGTCGCCGGTCTCCAACGCGAAGTGGGCCCGGGCCAGGTACGCCGCGTACACGTAGCCCTGCACCTCGCACAGGGCGATCGGCGGGTGGGCCAGCTGGCCGTCGGCGTGGCGGATGGCGTCCCAGGAGTCCTTCCAGCCCTGGTTGGCGAGCCCATGGGTGCCGTGGCGCTGGTACTCGACGTAGCCGTCGCCGTCGCGGTCGCCGAACTGCTCGATCCACTCCAGCGCCCGGTCGGCGTGGGGCAGCAGCCGCTCGACCAGCTCGTTGCGGGGGTCCCAGCGGCGCAGCTCGCCGAGGAGCATGACGAACAGCGGCGTGGCGTCGATCGAGCCGTAGTACACGTCGCCGCGCTGCAGGGAGTCGCCGTTGGCGGTGCCGAACCGCATCTCGTGGAGGATCTTGCCGGGCTCCTCCTCGGTGGCCTCGACCACGTCGGCGCCCTGGAAGCGGGCCAGGGTCTCGAGCACGCCGTGGGCCAGCCGGTGGTCGGCCATCAGCGTCATCCAGCCGGTGAGCAGCGAGTCACGGCCGAACACCGTCATGAACCAGGGGGCCCCGGCGGCGACCACCGGGAGCTCGGGGTGGTCGGGGTCGAAGATCCGCAGGGCACCGAGGTCGTCGCCGGAGCGCTCGAGCGCCAGAGCCAGGCCGGGGTGGTCGGTGACGATGTCGGGCCGGGTCTCCCGCCACTGCCGCAGCCGGGTGGCCGGCACGGTGTCGCCGTCGTCGCCGCCGCACTGGAAGCGGGGCTCGATCTGCTCGCCGTCGACGCTGACGGTCACGACCACGCAGGTCTCCCACGTCTGGCCCGGCTGGAGCATGGTCCGCCAGGTGGCGTGGCCGGCCTCGATGGTGGCGTCGCCCGAAAGCGCGATGGTCGACTGCTTGGCCGCCGGCCCGTCGTGGCCTTCGAACCACAGGGCGCCGCACACGACGTGGACGCTGCGGGGCCGACCGGTGTCGACCCGGCCCTCCTTCACCTCGAAGAGGTCGGCGAAGTCGACGTCGACCTGCGCCTCGACCTCCACCGGCACCACGCTGAGCCCGTAGTTGGTGATCTCCAGCTCCTCGCGCATGCCCCGGCCGATGTAGCGGCGGCGGAACACGACGAGGTCGGAGTCGGCGTGGCCCATGGCGGCGTGGGCCCGGGCGACGAAGGTGGTGGCGTAGGGCTCGCGGGTCTCGACCGCCAGCGTCTCCAGGCGGTGACCGTTGACCTTGAGCTCCCACCGCGACAGCACCCGGGTGTCGAGCACGAACAGGCCCTGGGCCTGGTCCGACGCCATGTCGCCGGTGCGGTCGGACAGGGCGAAGGTCCGGCCCTCGACCAGCGTGACCGGACCTCCGTTGTCCGCCAGTGAAGCCACCGGCGTCGTTCCCTGGTATGGCGAGTCGCTCACTCCCCCCTTCTACCCCTTAGCTCGCCTGGGCGGCGCGGAGGTCGTCCACCACCTGGCGGTACAGGGCGACGTGGTCGGCCACCATCCGTTGGGTCGAGAAGCGGGTCTCGGCGTCCTTGCGGCACCAGGTGCGGTCGAGCTCGTCGACCCGCTGCAGCGCCTCGGCCAGCTCGGCCTCGGACTCCCGGACGAACCCGGTGACGCCCTCGCACACGATCTCCGGCACCGACCCGCAGGGGGTGGCGACCACCGGGGTACCGCACGCCAGCGCCTCGATCATCACCATGCCGAAAGGCTCGGGCCAGGCGATCGGGTTGAACAGGCAGGCGGCGTCGGCGAGCAGCTCGAGCTTGTCCCGGCCGCCGACCTCGCCGACGTACTCCACGCACCCGCCGAGCAGGGGCTCGACGTGGGCCTGGAAGTAGGCGCGCTCGGGGGCCTCCCGCATCTTGGCGGCGATCTTGAGCGGGACGTTCGCCTCGCGGGCGATGCGGGCGGCGATGTGGACGCCCTTGTCGGGGCTCATCCGGCCCAGGAACAGGGCGTAGCCGCCGGAGCCGTCGCCCACGGGGAACCGCTCGACGTCGACGCCATGGTGGATCACCGACGCCACCCGGATGTCGCCGGCTGTGGAGGCGTGGTGCTCGGAGATGGCGATGATCGGGGCGATCTGGCCGAGCGACCGGTAGCAGTCGCCGAGGTCGCTCACGAACGGGCCGTGGTTGGTGGTGACCACCGGGAGGCCGTAGCGCCGGGCGAGGTGGGGCCCCATCAGGGTGTGGTCGTGGACCACGTCGGCTCCCCACTCGGAGATCGCCTGGTAGGCGTTGACGGCGTGGCGCAGCTCGGTGACCGCCCCGCCGTCGACGGTGCCGGCGGCGGTGTCGAGGGTGTAGAGCAGCGGCACCTCGCACGTGCTGTCGCCGGTGGCGTAGAGGACCACCTCGTGGCCGGCCTCTCGGAGGCCCCGGGCCAGGTAGTCGAGCACCGCCTCGGTGCCCCCGTAGAGCGGTGGCGGCACCGGCACCCATGGGGGAGCGATGATCGCCACCCGCAGGTGGGCGGGGTTCTCACGCAGCGGCAGAGCCGTAAGTTGACAATCCAACACTCAGGATCTGTCTCCTTCGTGGACCCGCCCCCGCCACACAGCGTCACTACCCGAGCACGACTCGCGCGAACCGCGGAGGGTTACCTTGGGGGTCGCGACAGGGTGCGACGGGGGCCGGGGCGCCGCAGGTCGAGGTCGGCGAGGACGTAGGCAGCGGTGGTCCAGGAGTCGTAGGTGCGCAGGTAGAACGTGGCCCGGTCGTGGTCACGCACCACCCACCAGCTGGTGTGGTCGCCGGTGGCGACGAGGTACCGGGGGACGCTGACCAGGTCGAGGCAGTGGAACGCCTGGTTGACCAGGTCGTGGTCGTCGCCGGCGGGGACGGCCACCTGCGCCAGGGCGGCGGCACGCAGGAAGCGCGACCGTGACCGCACGTCGCCGGGGGCGGCGGCGAGGAGAGCAGCCGGGTCCGACGGGTCGCCGGTGGCCCGCAGGTTCTCGAGGTGCTGGTCGTAGGTCGGCGAGTTGGCGACCACGCCGACCGGGTTGTCGTGCAGCACCGTGCGCCCGTCGGGGAACTCCACCACGAGGTCGTGCCCGGCGGCGTCGTGGACGGCGAGGTGCTCGGCGTAGCGGTAGCCGGCGAGGGCGTGCCCTGGGGGCAGCTCGGCGGGCGGGTTCCACAGCTGCACGGCGCCGAGCGCGGCCCGCACGTCGTCGACGGTGGCGCACGTCCCCAGCAGCCAGCTGCTCAGGCGCACGAAGTCGAGGCTGCCGAAGCCCGAGCCGGTGGCCGGTGGCTCGGGCGGCAGCTGCGACTCCGGGAGCTCCAGGTTCGCCACCGACAGGCCCGCCTCGTTGAGGCCGTCGCAGAACGAGCCCGGAAGGCCCTGGTCCTCCATGGCGACGAAGCCGAGGGTGTTGGTCCAGGTGAGGGCGGGTGCGGCGGTGCCGGTCGCCGCGGCCGACCACTCCTGCCCGCGGGGCACCGCCTGGAGTGTGGAACCGAGGTCGGTGGCGAAGTCGAGCGTCCGGGCCGAGACGTGGCGGCCGTCCAGCCGCATGAGGCGCAGGTCGGTGCACATGCCGCCCATGCTGGCGCATGGCCCGGGTGGTCGGTCAGCCCGCCAGGTCGAGGGAGTACTGGACGGTGCCGGTGATGCCGGCGTCCTGCTGCGATGCCAGGAGCACGGCGGCGGCGCCCATGGCCTCGGGCGGCTCCACCTGGTCGTCGGGGATCTCCCAGCCGCCGCCCGCCTCCCAGCCCTCGGTGAGCACCACCTTGCTGGGGGCCAGGCAGTTGACGGCGACCCGGCGCTCCCGCAGCTCCGACGCCAGCCCCACGTAGAGCCGCTCCACGCCCGCCTTCGCCACCCAGTAGGCGTTCGACCCGAGGTCGGTCATGCGCACCCCGGTGGTGGTGATGGCGATCAGTGAGCCGCCGTCGCGCACGTGGGGCAGGCACGCCCGGGTCACCAGGAACACCCCGGTCAGGTTCACGCGCAGGCACAGGTCCCAGCGCTTCAGCGGCGTCTCGACCGTCGGCGCCAGCCACATCACGCCGGCGTTGGCGACCAGCACGTCGAGGCCGCCGTAGTGGTCGACGGCGGCCGCCACCGCCGCCGCCACGGACTCCTCGGACGTGACGTCACACACCACCGGGAGGGCGTCGCCGCCGGCGTCGCGGATCCGCTCGGCGACGCCGTGGATGGTGCCGGGCACCTTGCCCTCGACCTCCGACCGGGCGGCCACCACCACCGACGCCCCGGCCTCGGCCAGCGCCACGGCAATGTTGCGCCCGATCCCCCGGCTGGCCCCGGCGACGAACGCCACCCGCCCGTCGAGCGGACGCTCGCCCCCGGTCGTCCTCGTCGTCACGGTTGGAAGCCGACGCGGCCCTGGTCGAGGACCACGTCGCCGGCGCCGTTCTCGGTGCGGAACACCGCCGAGCCCTCGCCGTCGACCCACATCCGCACCACCAGCTCGTCGCCGGGGAACACCGGGCGGGAGAACCGGCCCTCCATCGACCGGAACCGGGCCGGGTCCGACCCACACAGGGTGTGCAGCAGCGCCCGGCCGGTGAACCCGTAGGTGCAGAGGCCGTGGAGGATCGGCTTGGGGAAGCCGGCCCGCGCCGCGAAGGCCGGGTCGGAGTGCAGCGGGTTGCGGTCGCCCGACAGCCGGTACAGCAGCGCCTGGTCGGTGCGGGTGGAGTAGGTGACGACGTGGTCGGGCTCGCGGTCGGGCGCCTGGTTGCCCCCGCCCGACGGGCCCCGGTCGCCGCCGAAGCCGCCCTCGCCCCGGATGAACATGGCCGAGCGGGTGGTGAACAGCTTGTCGCCGGTGGCCGCGTCGACCGAGTCGGCCTCCATGGTGACCACCGCCGCCGAGCCCTTGTCGTACACGCCGGTCACCCGGTCGGTCACCAGGATCCGGCCCGCCACCGGGATCCGCCCGTGCAGCTCCACGGCCTGCTCGCCGTGCACCAGCATCGCCGGGTCGTAGGTGCCGATGCTGCGGTGGGCATCGCCACCTACGCCCACGATCACGGGGAACGTGGGCAGCACGCGCTGGGTCACGCCGTCGCTGTTCTCGGTGGTGAGGTCCAGCTCGAAGCCGGTGGGGTCGGTCGCCCCGGCCCCCACGCCCAGGGCGTAGAGCAGCGCGTCCTTCGACGTCCACGACCGCTCGACCGGCTTCCCCTCGAACCCCACGGCATCAGGGTTGATCGGCATTCGGTTCCTCCTGCTCGTCCTCGGTCACCATCGTCCACCCGGCTGGGCGCCGTTCGGCGAAGGCCCGCGGGCCCTCCTCGGCGTCCGGGTGTGCCCAGTGAGCCTGCACCGCGACCCAGCCCCGCGCCATCGCGGGCTCCACCACCTCCCGCTCGAGGTCGCGCAGCACCCGGCGGGTGGCCCGCAGCGCGGCCGGCGAGGCCGCCGCCAGCGAGTCGGCCAGCTCGCCGGCCCGACGCAGCAACCGGTCGTCCGGCACGACCTCGCTCACCAGCCCGCAGGCCAGGGCCTGCTGGGCCGAGAGCTGCTCGTCCTTGCCCAGCAGCGCCAGCCGGGTCACCACCGCCAGCGGCACCCGCAGGGCCAGCGACGCCGGCTCGATGCCGCTCACCTGCCCGACGCTCACGTGCGGGTCGACGAACCGGGCGCTCTCGCCCGCCACCACGATGTCGGCGTCGGCCACGAAGTGCAGCCCACCCCCGGCGCACACGCCGTTCACCGCCACCACCACCGGCACCTCGAGCCGGCGGCCGGGCAGGAACGCCAGCTCGTCGTCGAGCCCCGGCCCCCGGGCCCGGCGCGGCGCGGCGAGGTCGTCGACGTCGGCCCCGGCGCAGAACCCCCGCCCGGCCCCGGTGAGCACCACGCACCGCAGCGCCGCGTCGTCGGCCAGCGACGTCCACAGGTCCTCGAGCTCCAGCCGCATCGCCCAGTCGAAGGCGTTCAGCCGGTCGGGGCGGTGCAGGGTCACCGTGACGATCCCGCCGCGCCGGTCGAGTCGGTAGGTCGTCACCGTGCGCCCTCCGGTCACGCCGGGGTGGGCGTGAGCGCGGCGTCGGGGTCGAGCCGCCAGTACTCGCACGGGTTGTCGAGGAGGATGCGGCGGCGCAGCCCGGGGGACGTGCCGGCGAACATCTCGTCGAGCCAGTGCCGCGAGTTCGGGAACGACGTGACCGAGTGCGGGAAGTCCGACCCCCACATCAGCCGCTCCACCGGCAGCAGGTCGGCCATCTTCAGCGCCATCGGGTCGCGCACGATCCCGAAGTAGAGGTGCTCGGCCACGTACTCGCTGGGCGCCTTGGCCAGGTCGACGCCGTACCAGTGGCGGAACAGCCGGTAGGAGTCGTCCATCATGTAGAGGACCCCGGGCATCCAGCTGGCGTTGGTCTCGGCCAGGTAGACGCGCAGCTCGGGGATGCGGTCGAACACGCCGGACAGCACCATCTGCACCATGGCCAGCACCGGCGGCGGGATGGTGCGCGACATCATCGACAGCGTGAGGTCGAACTTGCCCGTGGCCGACTGCACCAGCAGCGGGTGGGTGCGGTCGCCCATGGTGGCGTGGGCGGTGACCGGCATGTCGAGCGCCAGCGCCGCCTCCCAGAAGCGGTCGTCCTCGTCGGCCGGGGTGCCCGTGCCGTTGGGGAACGACCCCAGGCACACCGAGCGCAGGCCGAGCCCCGACGCCCGCTTCAGCTCGGCCACGGCGTCGTCCACCCCGCTGGCGGGGATGACCGCGTTGCCGATGAGCCGGTCGGGCGCGACCGAGCAGTAGTCCTCGGCCAGCCAGTCGTTGTAGGCCCGCACCATGGCCAGGTAGGCGTCCTGGTCCTCGACGTTCTCGATGAACCGGGTGATGAACACCGGCGGGTAGAGGATCTCGGCGTCGAGGCCGTCGGCGTCCTGCTCGCGCAGCCGTTGCGCGGCGTCGCCGGTGCCGGGGACCGGCGTGCCGTCGTCGTCCCAGTAGGAGCCGCCCAGCACCTTGAGGGGACGGCCGCCGGCCACGTTCTGGCCGTTGTGGATCATCGGCATGCCCTCGACGATCCAGCCCTCGCCGCCCGTGCGCAGCTTGACCAGCCGGGGCGCCCGGTCGAGGTGCTCGGCGGGGATGTGCCGCAGCCAGCCGTCGGGCGGGGTCTCGAGGTGCCCGTCGGCGGAGATGACCCGGTAGCGCCGCTCGCCGGTGCCGGTGCCGGTGCTGGTGCTCGTGTTGGTCCTGGTGCTCGTGTTGGTGCTCATCGGGCCGACGTCCAGCGCGTGGGGCTCGACTCGAACGCACGGGGCTCGTCGGCCAGCACCGCCTCCACGTGGAGGCAGCGGCCGGTCGCCGGGTCGAGGTAGCTGCGGAACACCACGGCCGGACCGTCGTCGCGGGGCCGGGCCTCCAGCACCGCGCAGCCGTCGGTCCAGTGGTCGGGGGCGACCGCCAGCGGCGTCCCGCTCGCCTCGGCGAAGGCCACGCTCCCGCGTTGCACCACGCCCACGTACAGGGGGACGGCCTCGCCCTCCCCCACAGCAGCGGCGACGGCGACCGGCTTCACCGGCGGGGTCGCCGCGGCCAGGCGCTGCTGCCGGATCTCGTCCCGGCGGGCGGCCGTCGCGTCGGCGTCGACCGTGCCGGCGGAGGTGACCACGCCGTAGACCGCGGCGGCCTCCTCCTCGGTGAAGCGGCCCGCGGTCAGGTCGGCCAGGACCGACGACGGGTCGCGCTCCAGCGGGTCGCCGTAGCCGCCGCCGTTGGCGAGGCGCATCTCGAACCGCTCGCCGGCGGTGACCACGATGCCGGACACGTTGACGTCGACGGCCTCCACGGAACCGTCCTGGTGGTGGACCAGGAACTCGTTGCAGGCCCCCGGCTCACCGCCGGCCGCGCCCTCCAGCGGCAGCCAGCGCCGCATGCCGAAGGTGGTCCCGATCATCTGGTCGATGCCGTGGGGCGCGAAGGTCATCTGGTTGCCGCCACCCGCCCGGTGCGTGCCGGCCCCCTCGACGCCGCGCCGGGCCCGCTTCTCCGAGAACAGCAGCGGGTACCACGACTCGAGGATCTCGATGTCGGTGAACATGCCCTCCATGCCCGCGCCCACCAGGTTCCGGCCCAGGTCGAGCCCGTCGCGCTCGGTGCCCCCGGAGCCGCCCACCCAGTTGCCGTCCAGCACCATGAAGGCGTCGGACGACCCGTCGGGCAGCGGCCAGGCCCACACCTGGTTGCCCAGCGCCGACTCGAAGCCGGTCCCGGTGAGGAACCGGCGGGCCGGGGCGTCGGGCGAGGCGGCCAGCGCCAGCTTCACCGCGTCGAGCGCCACGTTGGCGGCGTTGAGCGCCACGTGCATGTGGGCGGCGGCGATCGGCGCCGGCGGCCGGGCGTTGACGATCGTGCCCTCGGGGCAGCGCAGCTCGACCGCCGAGAAGATGCCCTCGTTGTAGGGCAGGTCCTGCGCCATCCGCCCCGACAGCATGGCGATGAACTCGCTCTCGATGATGTAAGGCTTCGAGTTGAAGAAGTGCGGGGTCTGCGGCGAGGCGCCGGCGAAGTCGAACACCATCCGGTCGCCGTCGATGGTGAGGGTGCAGGGGATCTTGAAGAACTCGGTGTCGAACTCGGTCCACGACGTCGTGCGGTAGACGCCGTCCTCCAGCTGGGCGATCCGGGCCCGCATCTCGGCCTCGGACAGGTCGCGCAGCGCCTGCAGCGAGGCGACGAACCGCTCCTCGCCCACCGACGCCACCACGGCCTCGACCCGCTCCTGGGCCACGTGGCACCCGGCCACCAGGCCCCGCAGGTCCATCTCCACCAGCTGGGCCAGGCGCACGTTGTTGCGGAAGATGTCCCACACGTCGGTGACCTCCTCGCCCTGGCGGAACAGCCGCACGGGCGGGAGGCGCAGGGCCTCCTGGAAGCACTCGGTGGCGGCCGGGGCGAACGACCCGACGACCATCCCGCCCACGTCCATCAGGTGGGCGGAGATCACCACCCAGGCGACGCGCTCGCCGTCGCGGTAGATCGGCTGCTGCACCATCACGTCCTGCGGGTGGAGCCCGCCGCCGTAGTGGGGGTCGTTGCCGATGAACACGTCGCCGGGGGCGATGGTCGGGCCGTGGCGCTCGATGGTCGACTTCACCGCGTACGACGCGGCCCCGAAGTGGAACTCGATCTGGCCGGAGCCGATGATCAGGCCGCCGTCGGCGTCGAGCAGGGTGAACGAGTAGTCCTTGGCCTCGGTCACCACCGGGCTGATGGCGGTGTGCTCGACGGCGGCGGCCGCCTGCTCGCCGATCGCCTCCAGCCGGGTGCGCAGCACCTCGAGGTCGATGGGGTCGATCAGTGTGTTCATGCGGAGGCCTCCACGACGAGCGTTCCCTGCGGGTCGACCCGGGCCGTGCACCGCTCGGGGATCCAGATGGTGGTGTCGGAGCCGTCGACCAGCGCCGGTCCGGTGAGCACGTGGCCGGGGCGCAGCGACGGGCCGTCGTGCACGGCGACGTCGCGGCGGCCGTCGTCGCCCCGCTCGACCCGCACCGCGCGGGTGCCGGCGACGGGTGCCGGGGTGCCGGCGACGACGGGGTCCGACGTGTCGGTCACGAGGTCGGCCTGGAGCGTGCGACCGAGGCCGACCGCCCGCACGGCCACCAGCTCGATCGGCGCGCCCAGGACGATCGAGCCCTGGCCGTAGCGCTTGGCGTACTCCTCACGGAAGGCGTCGAGCATCTTGTCGACCGCGTGGCCGTCGACCGGTCCGTCGGGCAGGGGGATCTGGATCTCCCACACCTGGCGGCTGAAGCGCAGGTCGGCCTCGAACTCGACGCTGCGGTGCTCGGCGGCGATGCCGTCCGCAGCCAGGTCGGCGTCGACCTCGGCCCGCAGCTCCTCGGTCAGCTTCTCCACCAGCACCGTGTCGACCGGCATCGGCGCCAGGACCGACCGCAGGCGCTCGCGGCGCACGTCGGTGGTGGCGGCACCGAACGCCGAGAGCACCGACGCCAGCTCCGGCACCAGCACCTGCGGCGAGCCGATCGACGTGGCGATCTCGGGGGTGAACAGCGAGCCGCTGCCGCCGTAGGACAGCAGGGCGTGGTCGCGGGGGTCGAGGCCGCGGTCGGCCAGGCGGGCCCGCACCGCCTTCACCATCCCGGCCAGCGCCAGCCGGCGGATGCCCCAGGCGGTCTCCTCGGCGTCGAGGCCCAGCGGCTCGCCGAGGTGGGCGCAGGCGGCGCGGGCGGCGTCGGCGTCGAGGGCCATGTCGCCGCCCAGGAACCGGGCGGGGTCGATGTAGCCCAGCACGACCAGGGCGTCGGTGACGGTGGCGTCGGTGCCGCCCCGGCCGTAGCAGGCGGGACCGGGCACCGCGCCGGCCGACCGGGGGCCGACCCGCAGCATGCCGCGGGCGTCGACCCAGCCCAGCGAGCCGCCGCCGGCCCCGATGGAGTCGACGTCGATCAGCGACAGCGCCGTCCACACGCCCATCAGCTCGCCCCGCGTGCGGCGGGCGGGGGTGCCCTTGGCGATCACCGACACGTCGAACGACGTGCCGCCCATGTCGCAGGTGATCACGTCGGCGACGCCGGCGGCCTCGGCCACCACCACGGAGGCGGAGACCCCGGCGGCCGGGCCGGAGGCGGCCAGGCCCAGCGGGCGCCAGCGGGCCTCGCCGACCGTGATCGAGCCGCCGGCCGAGTGGACCAGCAGCAGCGGCACCGACAGGCCCAGCGCGGCGAGGTCGCGCTCGAGCTGCTCGATGCCGGCGAACGCGCCGGAGACGTAGGCGTTGAGGAGGGCGAACGTGGTCCGCTCGTACTCCCGGATGGCCGGGTGCAGCGCCGCGCCCGACGTCACCGGCAGGTCGGGGAACGCCGCCCGGATCGCCTCGACCGCCCGGTCCTCGTGGGTGGGGTCGAGGAACGACCACAGGAACGAGACGGCCAGCGCCTCCACCTGCTCGCCCTCGACGAGGCGGCGGGCGGCGGCCACCGCCTCGTCGGGGTCGAGCGGTGTCACCACCGTGCCGTCGCGGTCGATCCGCTCGGCCACGCCGACGGTCGCCCGGGGAGAGACGACCTCCGGAGGTGTGGTCAGCCAGCCCTCGTCGTCCTTCACCCGGGTGCCCCGGGCGAGCGGCACGAGCTCCTCGAAGCCCTTGGTGGTGACCAGGCCGACCTTGCGGCCGGCGCGCGACGCCAGCACGTTGGTGACGGCGGTGGTGCCGAGGCCGAACCGGCCGACCTGCGGCAGCAGCTCCTCCAGCGTGCGGCCCGAGCGCTCGGCGGCGAGCCGCGCCGCCGCCAGCACGCCCTCGCCCACCTGCCGGGTGGTGGGCGCCTTGGCGCGCCACGTGCGGTTGCCGTCGGTGAGCACGGCGTCGGTGAAGGTGCCGCCCACGTCGACACCGATGCAGATCTCGGTCATGTGTGCTCCCTGGCGGTGACGGTCTCGGTGTCGCGGCCGGAGCGGACCAGTCGGCCCGGCAGCTGGTCGGTCAGCTTCCCGTCGGCGACGACCCCGCCCCCGGCCACCAGCACGTGGGCGACGCCGGTCGATCCGTTGGTGAGCCGGGCGGCGCCGGACGGCAGGTCGGTGGCGGTGCGCAGCGGCTCGGCGCCCACGGTCTCGGGGTCGAACACCACGACGTCGGCCCAGGCGCCCTCCCGCAGCCGGCCCCGGTCCTTCATCCCGTAGAGGCGGGCGGGGACGTCGGCGAAGCGGTGCACCAGCTCCTCGACGGTGAACGCCTGGCGCTCCCGGGCCAGCTCGGCGAGGCAGCGGGTGGCGAAGTCGGCGCCGGACATCATGTCGAGGTGGGCGCCGGCGTCGGACGCCTGCAGCACGACCCGCGGGTCCTTCAGCACCTTCAGGCGGGCCTGCCAGGCCCACTCGTCGTCCTCGGCGTACTGCGAGCGGACGAAGCCGACCGCCAGCTCGCCCTGCACGGCGATGTCGACCATGGCGTCGAAGTCGCTCACACCCCGCTCCCGGGCGACGTCGGCGATGTTGCGCCCGACGACCGAGGCGAGGGCGTCGTGGTGGACCTCGTTGACCCGGTACGTGCCCCAGTTGCGCACCACCACCGCCAGGCCCTGGGTCTGGGCGGCGGCATCGTCGGCGAGCTGCCGGCGCTTCTCGGGGTCTCGCAGGGCGCCGATGCGCTCGGGCACGGGCAGGTCGAACAGCCAGGACCAGCCGGGGATGGCCCGGAACACGTAGCCGGTGAGGAAGTCGTGCTGGAACTGGCCGTTCTGGGGGATGAACATCGGCACCACCCGGCCGCCCCGCTCGGCCGCAGCGTCGGAGGCGGCCAGCTGGCGGAGGTGGAGGTCGGGCACGGCCTTGTTGATCAGCGGCGTGTTCCAGTTGAGGGGGCGGTCGGCGGCGGCCGACATGTCGGCCATCAGCGTCACGTCGTCGTCGCTGAAGCCCTGCAGGAACGAGTCGGGGATGAACTCGATCGACGTGCCGGGGTGGTCGCCGCACACGGCGGCGAGGCGGACGAGCTCGTCGCGGTGGGCGGCGTTGGGCGGGGTGGGCCGGCCGTCGCCGTCGACCTGGGTCGACACGTTGGAGGTGGAGAAGCCGAGCCCGCCGACGGCGATGGCTTCCGACAGGAGCACCCGCATGGCGTCGAGCTGGTCGGCGGTGGCGGGGTCGCTCGACGCGGCGGGGCCCATCACCGCTCGCCGCAGGGCGGAGTGGCCCACCATGAAGCCGATGTTGATGCCGCGGGGCGTCCGCTCCACCACGTCGAGGAACTCGGCGTAGGTGCGCCAGCGGAACTCGACGCCCGCTTCCAGGGCGGCGACCGGGATCGACTCGACGCGGGCCAGGAGCCGGGTGAGGAAGTCCTGGTCGTCGGGGGCGGCGGGGGCCAGCGTGAGGCCGCAGTTGCCGCCCACCACGGTGGTGACGCCGTGCAGCGGCGACGGCGTGAGGTAGGGGTCCCAGAACAGCTGGGCGTCGTAGTGGGTGTGCAGGTCGACGAACCCGGGGGCGACGACGCAGCCACCGGCGTCGATCTCCCGCCGCCCGCGGTCGTCGACCTGGCCCAGCGCGACCACGCGCCCGTCCTGGACCGCCAGGTCGCCCCGATACCCGGGCGCACCGCTGCCGTCCACGATCGTGCCACCGCGGATCACGACGTCATACATGGCGTTCCCCCTTTCATATATAAGATTGAGCCTATGGGGATCGCGGTTCCCGCGGCAAGCCCAACGCCCGCTCCCCGAGGCTGTTGCGCTGGATCTCGTCGGTGCCGCTGGCGATGCGCACGGACGGCGCGGTGAGGAAGTGGAACTGCCACATCCCGGCGCCGGGCGCGTCGTCGCCCGCAGCCAGCGCGCCCGCCCCCAGCAGCGCCAGGCCGAGGTCGGCGCTGCGTCGCAGGTGGTCGGCGAAGAACAGGTTCACCGACGACGCCAGCGGCCCGAACGACTCGCCCTGCGACAGCGCCGTCTGCATCCGGTAGCCGAAGAACCGCAGCAGCTGCTCGCCCGTGTACTGCTCGACCAGGCGCTGGCGGACCACCGGGTCGCGGTCGAGGCCCCGCTCCCGGGCGACCACCAGCATCTCGGCGTAGCCCGGCCAGTCGTTGCCGACCAGCCCGCGCTCGTTGGTGAGCGTGGTCATCGCCACCCGCCAGCCCTCGTCCACCGGCCCGATCACGCAGTCGTCGGGCACGGCCACGTCGGTGAAGAACACCTCGCTGAACTCGGCCGCCCCGTTGAGCTGGCGGATCGGCCGCACCTCGATGCCCGGCGTCGACATGTCGAGCGCGATGCAGCTGATGCCGTGGTGCTTGGGCGCGTCCGGGTCGGTGCGGGCCAGCAGGATGCCGAAGTCGCTGAACCGGGAGTACGACGTCCACACCTTCTGCCCGTCGACGACCCAGCCGTCGTCGGTGGCGTTGCGCCGCGCCGCCGTCGACAGACCCGCCAGGTCGGAGCCGGCGCCCGGCTCGCTGAACAGCTGGCACCACGACTGCTCGCCCCGCAGCATCGGGGGCAGGAAGCGGGCCTTCTGCGCCTCGGTGCCGTGGCCGACGATCGTGGGGGCCACCATGCCGAGGCCCACCTGGAGCGTGGCCGTCGACACCCCGAAGGCCATCTGCTCCTCCTGGAAGATGTGCTCGAAGGCGGGGCTCAGGCCGTGCCCGCCGTGGTCGACCGGCCAGGTGAGGCCGGCCCAGCCGCCGTCGTGGAGCACCCGCTGCCAGGCCCGGCAGGCGTCGGAGAAGGCCTGCTCGTGCTCGGTGTCGGTGGTGAAGTCGCCGGGCTCGCCCCGCCGCGGGGCATGGGCCTCCAGCCAGGAGCGGGCCTTGGCCCGGAGCTCGGCCTCCTCGGGCGAGTCCTCGAAGTGCACCTACCGACCTCCGGCCTCGGCGGCCGGCCGCCAGAACGGGATGCCGAGACCGTCCTCCACCACCACGGTCCACGCCTCGACCGCCATGCCGACGTGGACGTCGTCGGGGTCGCAGTCGGTGATGTTGGTCATCATCCGCGGCCCCTCCTCCAGGTCGACCATGGCCACCACGTAGGGCACCAGACCCTTGAACGGCTCAGCCCAGTTCTGCCGGACGACCGTGTACGTGTGGACGGTCCCCCGGCCGGACGCCCGCTGCCACGTCGGCTCGGCGCCGCAGGTCGCGCACAGCGCCCGGGGGTACAGCTGCCGGTGCCCCTCCGGGCACTCCTGGTACAGGACCTCGCCCCGCGCCGCCGCCTCCCAGTAGGCCTGCGACACGCCGTCGACCTCCGGCAGCGGCCGCTGCGCCACCGTTGACTCGATCTCGTTCATCGTGCGTCCCTCCCCAGGATCACGGTGCCGATGCACGACAGCCAGCCGCCGGAGCCGCAGGCCAGCGCCAGCTCGGCGTCGGGCACCTGGGCCTCGCCGGCCTGGCCCCGCAGCTGGCGGACGGCCTCGATCAGCAGGAAGATCCCCCGCATCCCGGGGTGCGTGCAGCTGAGGCCGCCGCCGTCGGTGTTGAGCGGCACCTTCCCGCCCGGCCGCAGCACGCCCTCCTCCACGAACCGCCCGCCCTCGCCCTTGGGGCAGAAGCCGAGGTCCTCGAGCAGGACCAGCGACGTGAACGTGAAGCTGTCGTAGAGCTGCACCGTGTCGATGTCGGCGGGGGTGACGCCGGCCTGGCGGAACGCCTCGCGGCCCGACGCCACCGCCCCGGTGGCGGTGAAGTCTGGCATCTGGCTCACGTGCCAGTGGGTCTGCGCCGTCGATGCCCCCAACACGTGCACCGGGCGCTGGGGCAGGTCGCGGGCCCGCTCGGCGGTGGTCATCACCAGCGCCCCGCCGCCGTCGGAGATCACGCAGCAGTCGAGCTTGTGCAGCGGGTCGGCCACCATGCGGGAACCCACGACGTCGTCGATCGTGAGCGGGTCGCGGTGCAGGGCGCGGGGGTTGAGGGCGGCGTGGGCCCGGGCCGCCACCGCCACCTCGGCCAGCTGCTCCGACGTGGTGCCGTACTCGTGCATGTGGCGCCGGGCCGCCATGGCGTAGGCGCCGATGAGCACGTTGCCGTAGGGCGCCTCGAACTGGGCCGGGCCGTCGACCCGCGCCCCCACGCCGAACTGGCCCTTGCTGCCCAGCATCCGCCCCGCCCGCGACAGCAGGTCCGACCCGTAGGTGATCAGCACGGTGTCGCAGTGCCCCACCTGGATGGCGGCCGACGCGTGCTGCACCAGGTACTCGAAGCTCGAGCCGCCCACCATCGTGCCGTCGAGCCAGCGGTAGTCGATGCCGAGGTACTCGGCGAGGGGCGCGGCGTCGTCGGGCGACGAGGCGGTCTTGCTGCCTCCCGTGGCGCCGAAGCCGTCGATGTCGGCCTTGTTCAGGCCGGCGTCGGCGAGCGCCCGCCGCGTGGCCAGCACGTGGTGCTGCAGGGTGTCGAGGTGGGGCGCGACCGGGCCGTCGCTCAGCCCGATGCCCACGATCACCGGCGTGCGATCGCGGTCGCTCATGCTCATGCGTCCTGGCGGCCCATCGCCGCCTTGCCGCCCACCGGCGCCTCGCCGCCCGGCTGCTGCAGGTAGAGGCGCATGCGGTTGATGTGGCCCTTGCCGTCGAGGCCGAACACGATCACCTCGGGGATGTCGACCATCGCCCCGTCCACCTGGAGGTGCTCGATCAACTCGGCGAAGCCCAGCCCGTCGTCCACGTAGGCGATGCGGCTGGCCTGCAGCTCGTAGTCACCCTCCAGGGTGGGCACGACCCGGCGCAGGAAGGCGAGGTACTCCTCCTTGCTGCCGATCACGTCGACGTACGGGCCGATGCGCTCGAAGCCGTCGTCGGACAGGCACTCGGCGAGGCCGTCCCAGTCCCGGGCCGCGTAGCACTCCACGAACCGCTCGATCACCGGCATGTCAGGCTCCTTCTCGCTG
>DATHJB010000030.1 GCA_035316325.1 Acidimicrobiales bacterium | reverse complement strand
ACGCACAACGCCCGCGTCGTGAACGGCGAAGTCGTGTTCGAGGGCGAAACGGTGGTGGTCGGCGACACGTTGGACCCCACCACACCGCCCCTGTTCGGCGACATCGTGCGCTACGAGCTGCTCTGTCGCCGCCATTTCCGCCACGGCGAACTCGGCGAATAGCTCCTACCACCCGAGGCCCGGCTGGCTTCGTTGGCCGTTGTTACCCGTCGGTAAGATAGGCCCCGTTCGAATCTCGATTGAAGGGGTCCCTCCATGACTGAAGCCGTGATCGTCGCCACCGCACGCAGCCCGATCGGCCGTGCCAACAAGGGAACGCTCACCACGATCCGCCCGGACGACCTGTCCGCCCAGATCGTCACGGCGCTACTCGCCAAGGTGCCCGACCTCGACCCGACGCTGGTCGAGGACATCATCATGGGCTGTGGTCAGCCGGCCGGTGAGGCGGGCTTCAACATCGCCAGGGTCGTTGCCGTGCTCGCCGGTCTCGATGACGTCCCCGGCGTCACCGTCAACCGCTACTGCTCGTCGAGCCTGCAGACGATTCGCATGGCAGCCCACGCGATCAAGGCGGGCGAGGGCGACATCTTCATCGCCGCGGGGGTTGAGACGGTCAGCCGGTACGCCGCGGGTTTCTCCGACAGCGCGCCGAACGAGATCTTCAAGCCGTCCGGCGCCCGCACGCTCGAGCGTTCCGGCGGCGGCGCTGCAACATGGACTCCGCCAGAGGGCCTGCCCGACATCTACATCGCGATGGGCCAGACGGCCGAGAACGTCGTGCAGTACGAGAACGTCTCGCGTCTCGAGATGGACGAGTTCGCCAAGCGCTCGCAGGATCTCGCCGTGGCCAACCAGGAGAACGGCTTCTTCGCCGAGGAGATCACACCCGTCACGCTGGCCGACGGCACCGTCGTCGACAAGGACGACGGCCCCCGCGCCGGCGTCACGCTCGAGGGCCTCGCCGCGCTGAAGCCGGTGTTCCGCCCCGACGGACAGGTCACCGCCGGCAACGCCTGCCCGCTCAACGACGGCGCCGCCGCGGTGATCGTGATGAGCGACACCCGGGCCAAGGAGCTGGGCATCACGCCGCTGGCCCGCATCGTCTCGTCCGGCGTGTCGGGCCTGAACCCGGAGATCATGGGCCTCGGCCCCATCGAGGCGTCCCGCCAGGCCCTCGCCCGGGCCGGCAAGACCATCGACGACATCGACCTGGTCGAGATCAACGAGGCCTTCGCCGCCCAGGTCATCCCGTCGGCGAAGCACCTGGGCATCCCGTGGGACAAGCTCAACGTGAAGGGCGGGGCGATCGCCCTCGGCCACCCGTTCGGCATGACCGGCGCCCGCATCATGACCACGCTGATCCACGCCCTCCAGGACGAGGACAAGACCTTCGGCCTCGAGACGATGTGCGTCGGTGGCGGGCAGGGCATGGCGATGATCGTGGAGCGCCTCAGCTGACACCGACGGTGTGAGGTTGGCACCCCCTGCCACTGCGGGTGGGGGGTGCCGAGCCCTACTGTGCGTCTTTCACGGCGGACAGCAGAGGTGGGAAAATGAACAGGCCTGGCGGGGCATCGTGGACGGACGATGCCGGTATGACGTGGGCGGGTGAGCCGCCCGCGGGTTGGTGGTGTGCGAGCGACGGGCGTTGGTACCCGCCGGCACCGGGGGCGGACCGGGGGAGCTATCCGGGTGGCTTCGCGGACGATCCGGCGGCGACGGCGCCGCTGCGTCCCGTGGAGGAGCCGACCGCGACCACGCGGGCGTGGGACTCGGCGTCGCTGCCTCCGGCGGAGGAGCCACCGTGGACGCCCTCCGGTGGCTACCGGGCGGGGGCGTTGGGCCCATCCTTGGGCTCGGGCTCCGGTGACCGGTTCACCCGACCGACCGGGGCGGGGCTGGCCGGCATGTTCTCGTCGTGGCCGACGTGGGCCCGGATCGCGGTGCCGGTCGTCGGCGGGCTGTTCGTGCTCGGGCTGATCGGCGCCGCGACGGGCGAGGAGCCGGAGGACACGGCGACCCGTTCAGCTGGGGCGACCGCGGAGTCGACCACCACGACGACGGTGGTCCCGACGACCACCCCGGCCCCGACCACGACAGTGCCCCCGACCACCCTGCCGGTGGTCACGGCACCTCCGCCGACCGCGCCTCCGGTGACCGAGCCCCC
This sequence comes from Acidimicrobiales bacterium, assembly GCA_035316325.1. NCBI lineage: Bacteria > Bacillati > Actinomycetota > Acidimicrobiia > Acidimicrobiales > Acidimicrobiales bacterium. Next base: position 21,457 of record DATHJB010000030.1, on the reverse strand, counting down.
GCCCCCTCCCCCGACGGTGGCGCCGGCTCCCCCGCCGCCGCCTCCATCCCCGGAGCCCGAGCCGGAGGCGCCCAGCGCGTCCTTCGCGAACTGCGACGCGGCCCGGGCCGCGGGCGCGGCCCCGGTCCACCGGGGCGACCCGGGCTACGGCCCCCACCTCGATCGCGACGACGACGGCGTCGGCTGCGAGTAGCCGAACGTCCGGCCCGCCCATGAACCTGGCGTACCTCTGCCGCGGTGGTCGCGGCGGAGGTACGCCGGAACGGGACGACGGTCAGCCGGTCACCCCGGGTGGGCCGCGGGGAGCTCGAGGGTGAAGCGGGCGCCACCCTCGGGGTTCACGTCGGCCCACACGTAGCCGCCGTGGCGGGTGGCGACGGAGCGGACCACGGCCAGGCCCAGGCCGGCGCCGCCCCGGTCGCGGGACCGGCTGCCGTCGAGGCGGGTGAACCGCTCGAAGATGCGCTCACGGTCGATGACGGGGATGCCCGGGCCGTCGTCATCGACCACCGTCCGCACCCGGTCGCCGTGGCGGGCGACGGTCACCTTCACCCGGCTCGACGCGTGGCGGGCGGCGTTGTCGACCAGGTTGGCCAGCGCCCGGTCGAGGCGGGAGGCCACGCCCTCCACCACGAAGGCGTCGGGGTCGGCGCCGGCGCCGGCGGCGTGCGGGGAGTCGAGCGTGACGGGGACCCGCCGGCCCCGGGACGCCTCCTCGGCGGCCAGGCGCTCCATGTCGACCATCGTCGTGCGTGATGCCGCGGCGGTCTCGTCGTCGGAGGCGAGCACCAGCAGGTCGGCCAGCAGGGTCTCCAACCGCCCCTCCTCGGCCAGCACGGCCCGGGCGACGGTGGGCCAGTCGGCCCGGTCGCCCTCGTGCAGGGCGACCTCGAGGTCGGTGCGGATGGCCGCGACCGGGCTGCGCAGCTCGTGCGACGCGTCCGACACGAACTGGCGCTGCCGCAGCGCCGAGTGCTCCAGGCGCCCGAGCATGGCGTTCATGGTGCGGGCGAGGCGGCCGATCTCGTCGTGGCCGGCGGGCTCGGGCAGCCGCCGGTGGATGCTCTCGCCCCCGATCGACTCGGCCTCCACCCGGATCGCCTCGACCGGCCGCAACGTCCGCCCGGCCAGCCACCAGGCCACCAGCGCCACCACGCCCACGAGCCCCGCGAACAGCATCCACAGGGCCTGGCCCACGGCGTCGATGCTCCGGGCGACCTCGCCCGACGGCGCCAACGCCGTCACGGTGACCCGACCAGCGACGGTCGCGACATCGCGGGTGACGACGTCGCTGTTGGCGCCCCCGAGCACGACCTCGCCGCCACTGCCGGGGAGGGGCTCGGTGAGCGATGGGGGCGAACCGCCGGCGCCGAGCGGAGCGGAGTTCGTGGCACCGGACGTGCACACCACGGCATTGCCACGCTCGCTCTGGCCCTGCAGGCAGGTGGTGACGCCGTCGCTGGCGACGTTCGGTGCCGCGGCCAGCGCCGCTTCCCAACTGGCACCCGCCTCCAACCTGCCGGCCACGGCGTCGACGCTCGCGTCCGCCCGCTCGCGGAGCCGGTCGAGCTGGGCGTCCTCGACCGAGCGGATCATCAACCAGCCCGCCAACGCGACCGCGACGGCGGTGACGATCGCGGCGGAGAGGGTGATCCTCAGGCGCATCGAGCCGGCGATGCGGCGCCAGCCCTCAGGCATCGTGGGCCTCGTCGTGGACCAGCTGGTAGCCGTGGCCCCGCACCGTGCGCAGCGAGTGCCGGCCGAAGGGCTCGTCGATCTTGCGGCGCAGGTAGCGGATGTAGACCTCCACCACGTTGGCGTCGCCGGTGAAGTCGTCGCCCCACACCGTGCGCAGCAGGTCGCGCTTGGCGACCACCGCGCCCGGGTTGCCCAGCAGCGCCTCCAGCAGGGCCAGCTCCCGTGGGGTCAGGGCGATGGGCACGTCGCCGCGGTGGCAGCGGCGGGTCATCGGGTCGAACACCAGGTCGCCGGACGACAGCACCGCGGGCCGGGGAGTGGCACCCCGCCGGGCGAGCGCCCGCAGCCGGGCCACCAGCACCACGAACGAGAAGGGCTTGGAGAGGAAGTCGTCGGCGCCGGTGTCGAGGGCCTCGGCCTCGTCGTACTCGCCGTCCTTGGCGGTGAGCATGAGGATCGGCGTCCAGATGCCCTCGGCCCGCAGCGTGCGGCACACCTGGTAGCCGTTCATGCCGGGCAGCAGGATGTCGAGGACGATGGCGCCGTAGCTGCGCTCGCGGGCGTGCCACAGCCCGTCGAGCCCGTCGTGCGACAGCTCCACCGCGAAGCCCTCGGCGGTCAGCCCGCGCCGGACCGACTCGGCCAGGTGCACCTCGTCGTCGACCACCAGGACTCGCACGGTCACCGAGTGTGGCCTGCGGCGACGCAGATGACACGTCCCCGCCTGAGAGCTCTCTCAGTCGATCTCAGGCCCCTCTCAGCGCAGGGCGCCCACAGTGCGGCGCCATGGACGACACACCTCAGGACCCGAGGCCGCCCGAGCGCCCTCCGTTCCCCCCGAGCCCACCGACCGACCCGCCTCCGGAGCAGCCGACGTTCGACGACGACCTGCCGCCCGGTGGCGACCTGCCGCCCCTCGCGGACCTCGACGGCGACGGTCCCGGGAAGCGGCGACTCCCCGGCGGCCGGCGGCTCCTCGCGGCCGCGGTCGTGGCGCTGGTGCTCGTCGCCGGCGGCGCGGCCTTCGCCCTCGGCGGTGGCGGCGACGGTGACGATGACGACGACGGCGTCGCCAGCATCGACGGCAGCGACGGCGCCGAGGACGGCGACGACTCGTCGAGCGACGGCAGCGGCGGCAACGGCCGGGTCGACGACAGCGAGTTCCAGGACGCCATGTTGGAGTACGCAGCCTGCATGCGGGACCACGGCGTCGACATGCCGGACCCCGAGTTCAACGGCGAGGGCGGCGTGGCGATCAACGCCGGCCCGGCGACCGGCGACCGCGAGGCGGCCGAGGAGACGATGGAGGCGGCCGACGAGGCGTGCCAGCCGATCATGGAAGACGTCATGCCCGACATCCAGCTCTCCCCCGAGGAGCAGGCGCAGATGCAGGACGAGCAGCGGGCCGTGGCCCAGTGCATGCGCGACAAGGGCTGGGACATGCCCGACCCGCAGGTCGGCGACGACGGCTCCGTGAGGGTCGAGGGCGGCCCCGGCGGCAACGGCCGGGCGATGTCGCCCGAGAACCAGGAGGACAACCTCGCGGACATGGAGGCCTGCCAGGAGGAGCTCGGCATCGAGGGCGGTCCCAAGGGTGGTCGCCTCGGCACCACCGACGGCCCCGAATCCGACTCCGACTCCGACGACGAGGGGTCCGCGTGAGCGGGACCGGGATGCGTAGGCGTCGGCGCCAGCTGCTGGTCGGCGGAGTTGCGTCGGTCGTGCTCGTGGCCGGCGGCGCGGTCGTCGCCGTCCGGGGGCTCGACGACTCGGCCGACGCCGCCGACAGCGCCGACGGGGCCGACACGGCCACCGGCGACGCCGAGGTGACCAGGAAGGACCTGCAGGAGTACGAGGAGCTGGCCGGGACCCTCGGCTTCGGCGACCCGGTCGACGTGGCCGTCGGCGCCCAGGGCACGATCACCGCCCTGCCCGCCCTCGGCACCGTGATCGACCGGGGCCAGGGCGTGGTGGAGATCGACGGCCGTTGGGTGCCGCTGTGGTTCGGCGGCCGGCCGCTGTGGCGCCAGCTCGACGCCAACGCCGACGACGGCGCCGACATCGAGCAGGTCGAGGCCAACCTGGTCGCTCTCGGCTTCGCCACCGCCGACACCCTCACCGTCGACCAGGACTGGACCTCCGCCACCACCACCGCCGTGAAGGAGTGGCAGGAGTCGCTCGGGCGGGACGAGACCGGCGCCGTGGCCCCCGGCGACGTCGTCGTCCTGCCCGGGGCGGTGCGGGTGGCGGAGCACCCGACAGCCGTCGGCGGCAGCGCGGGCGGCGGTCCCGTCCTGAAGGTGACCAGCCCCAGCCGGCAGGTCAGCATCGACCTCGACGCCACCAAGCAGAGCCTGGTGGCCAAGGACCAGGCCGTCGAGGTGGAGCTGCCCGACGGGACCCTGCTCCCGGGCAAGGTCGCCGCCGTCGGTGCCGTGGCGACCTCCGAGGACACGGGCGATCCCAACGACCCGGGCACGCCGACCATCGAGGTCACGGTCTCGCTCGACGACCCGTCGCAGGCGGGCACGCTGGACTCGGCGCCCGTCGCCGTGCGTCTGGTGACGAACGCCGCCACCGACGTGCTGACCGTGCCGGTCGACGCCCTGCTGGCGCTGGCCGAGGGCGGCTTCGCCGTCGAGCGGGTGAGCGCCGCCGGATCCACCGAGCTGGTGGCCGTCGAGACCGGCGCCTTCGCCGACGGCTGGGTCGAGGTCACCGGCGACGTCGCCGAGGGCGACACCGTGGTGGTGCCGGCCTCATGAGGGTCGAGACCACAGAGACCACCGGCACCCCCGAGGCCTCCCCCCAGCGGGGGCGGGACGATGACGCACGGCGTCCCGCCCCCGTCCTGCAAATGCGGGACGCGGTGAAGGAGTACCCGGGCGCACCGCCGGTGCGGGCGCTCGACGGGGTCGACCTCGACGTCGTCAGCGGCGAGATGGTCGCCATCGTGGGGCCGTCGGGGTCGGGCAAGTCGACCCTGCTGCACATGATCGGCGCCCTCGACCGGCCCACCACCGGCGTGGTGCGGGTGGCCGGAGCCGACCTGAGCCGCCTCAACGACCGGCAGCTGTCGGCGCTGCGGGCCCGGCGACTCGGCTTCGTGTTCCAGCGGTTCCACCTGCTGTCCGGGCTCAGCGCCCTCGACAACGTGGCCGCCGGGCTCGTCTACCGGGGCGTTCCCGGCAGCGAACGACGGGACCGGGCCGCCAACGCCCTGGCCCGGGTGGGGCTGGCCAAGCGGGCGACGCACCGGCCGACCGAGCTGTCGGGCGGCGAGCAGCAGCGGGTGGCCATCGCCCGGGCGATCGTGGGCGGGCCGGCGATCGTGCTGGCCGACGAGCCCACCGGCAACCTCGACACGTCGACCGGCCGAGAGATCCTCGACGTGTTCGGCGCCCTGCACGACACCGGCACGACGATCGTGCTGATCACCCACGACCTGACGGTCGCGGCGCACGCGCCCCGGGTGGTCGCCCTGCGCGACGGTCGCGTCGACGCCGACACCCACCGGGAGGCGGCATGAGCACGCTCGCGCTGGCGCCCACCCGACTGCGGCCGGGCGACATCGTCGGCCAGGGGTTCGTGGGCCTGCGGTCGAAACGGCTGCGGACCCTGCTGACCGCCGTGGGCATCACCATCGGCATCGCCGCCATGGTGTCGGTCGTGGGCATCTCGACGTCGAGCCGGGCCGACCTCCTGGCCGAGCTCGACGCCCTCGGCACCAACCTCCTCGAGGTGCAGCCGCAGAACAACATGTTCGGCGACGCCACGGAGCTGCCGGTCACCGCCCCCGACATGATCCGGCGCATCCCGGCCGTCGAGTCGGCCGCCGCCACCCGGACCGTGGAGGGGGTGACCGTCCGGCGCAGCAACTACATCCCCACCGACGAGTCGGGCGGCATCGCCGTGCTGGCCACCGAGCCGAACCTGCTCGACACACTGGACGCCACGCTCGCCCACGGCACGTTCCTCAACGCCGCCACGGGCAGCTACCCGAGCGTGGTCCTGGGGTCGGTGGCCGCCGAGCGCCTCGGCATCACCGACCTCGACGGCGACCCGCTCGTCCTCGTCGGCGGCACGTGGTTCAAGGTGATCGGCATCCTCGACCCGGCGCCGCTGGCACCGGACATCGACCGGTCCGCCATGGTGGGCTACGACGTCGGCCAGGAGCTGTTCGGGATCGACGAGGCGCCCTCCACCGTGCGGGTGCGCATCGACCCGGACGAGACGGAGTCGGTGTGGTCGGTGCTGGCCGAGACCACGAACCCGGCGTCGTCCAGCGACGTGGGCGTGAGCCGGCCCAGCGACGCCCTGGAGGCCAAGGCCCAGGCCGACGAGGCGCTCACCGCGCTGCTGCTGGGCCTCGGGGCGGTGGCCCTGCTGGTGGGCGGGGTCGGGATCGCCAACGTGATGGTGATCTCCGTGCTGGAGCGCCGGGCCGAGATCGGCGTGCGCCGGGCCCTCGGGGCGACCCGCCGGCACATCCGCCTGCAGTTCCTGGTGGAGTCGATGCTGCTGGCCGGGCTCGGCGGCGTGGCCGGCGTGGCACTGGGCGCGGGGATCACGGCGCTGTACGCCAACTCCCAGGGCTGGATGTTCTCGGTGCCCCAGGCGGCGCTGCTGGGCGGCGTCGCCGCCTCGCTGGCGGTCGGCGCCCTCGCCGGCCTCTACCCCGCCGCCCGGGCCAGCCGCCTGGCCCCCGCCGAGGCGGTCCGCGCCGAGTAGCGGGTCGCCCCGGGCCACGACACCCCGAAACTTCGACAGAACGCGTCGCTATGGCGCCACCTCTGTCGAAGTTTCGGGGTTGGTCAGGGCAGGCCGGCGTGGGGGACGTCGACGGTGGCGGTGAGCAGCACGGCCTCCCGGGCGACCACCCGGTTGCGCTCGAAGTAGTCGGGTGCGGCGCAGACCAGCAGGGTGCGGCCGTCGTCACCGCCGAGCATGCAGGCGTAGGCGTTGAGTCTGTCGGGCATGTCGACCCGGTCGACGACCGCGCCGCCCTCGGCGAGGCGGACGCAGCGGGCGCCGAACGCGTCGGCCGCCCAGATGTGGCCCTCGGCGTCGAGGCAGCAACCGTCGGGCGCCACCTCGGCGTCGGCCAGGTCGGCCCAGGTGCGGCGGTCGGTCAGCGTCCCGTCGGCGGCGATCGTGAACGCGGTGTAGCGGCGACCCATGGTCTCGCCGACGATCAGCGTGGCGCCGTCCGGGGTGACCACCGTGCCGTTGGGGAACTGCAGGTCCTCGGCCGCCACCGTCACGGTGCCGTCGACGTCGACCCGCACCAGAGCGGCTCCCTGCGGGCCGCCGCCGGCCGTCATGTCGAAGCCGAAGTTGCCCACCCACGCCCGACCGGCCGCGTCGACGACCATGTCGTTCAGGGGGCCGCCGGCGTGCTCGCTCAGGTCGGCGACGACGTCGACGCGGCCGTCCGCGTAACGACGCAGCAGGCGGTGGTCCTTCATCGACACCACCAGCAGCGACCCGTCGGGCCGCCAGCCCAGGCCCGAGGGCTGGGCGTCGACGGTGAGGACCTGCTCCTCGCGGCCGTCCACCGTGTAGGTCGAGACCGTGTGGCGGTAGAAGTCCGACACCCACCAGCGGCCGTCGTGCCAGCGCGGTCCCTCGAAGAACCCGCCACCGGTCGCCAACGTGGTCAGCGTGCGATCCCCCACGGGCGCACCGTAGTTCAGGTGCCGTACACGGGGGCCGGGGGTGGGGCCTTGGCGATCAGCGACTCGACGACGGGGCCGAGCTCGTCGGGCTCCCAGCGGCCGCCCTTGTCGACGGACTCGGTGTGCTGCCAGCCGTCGGCCAGCGACACCCTGCCGCCCTCCAGCTCGAACACCCGCCCGGTCACCGCCGCCGATTCGGTGGAGCCCAGCCACACCACCAGCGGGGAGATGTTGTCAGGCGACATGGGGTCGAAGGCGGCGGGGTCGTCGGGGGCGGCCATGGCGTCGGCGAAGACGGTCTCGGTCATGCGGGTGCGGGCGGAGGGGGCGATGGCGTTGGCGGTGATGCCGTAGCGGCCCAGCTCGGCGGCCTGCACCAGGGTCAGCGAGGCGATGCCACCCTTGGCCGCGCTGTAGGCGGCCTGGCCGATCGACCCCAGCAGCCCCGCGCCCGAGGTGGTGTTCACGATGCGGGCGTCGACGGGGGCGCCGGTGGCCTTCGCCTGGTCGCGCCAGTGCCCCGCGGCGTGGCGGGCGACGGCGAAGTGGCCCTTGAGGTGCACGCGCACCACGGCGTCCCACTCGTCCTCGGCGGCGTTGGCGAACATGCGGTCACGCACGACGCCGGCGTTGTTGACGACCACGTCGAGCCGGCCGAAGGCGTCGAGCGCGGTGCGGACGAGCCGTTGGGCGCCGTCCCAGTCGGCCACGTCGTCGCCGTTGACGACGGCCCGGCCGCCGAGCGCCTCGATGTCGGCGACCACTTCCTGGGCGGGCGAGGCGTCGCCGGCACCGCTGCCGTCGAGCTCGGCGCCCACGTCGTTGACCACCACCGCCGCCCCCTGGCGGGCGAACTCCAGCGCGTGGGCCCGCCCGAGGCCCCTCCCGGCGCCTGTCACAATGACGACCCTGCCTTCACACAACCTGGCCATGCCGGGCATGATGGCACGATCTGACATACCGTCAGAAACGGGGGGAACCGTGGCCGACGACAACGAGTACCTGGGACTGTCCCGCCGGGACGACGACGAGCTTCGGGCTCGGCTCACCGAGTGGCTGGCGCAGCGGCCCGAGATCGGCGCCGACGTGCGGGTCGACCACGTCGATCGCCCCGAGACCAACGGCGTGTCCAGCGAGACCCTGCTGTTCGACGCCTCCTGGTCCTCGGGCGAGGGGCGCTTCGTGGCCCGGATGCGGCCCGACCCCGCCGCCTTCCCCATCTTCCCCACCTACGACCTGGAGCGGCAGGTGCGGGTGATGCGCCTGGTCGGCGAGCGGACCGCAGCGCCCGTGCCGCAGGTGCACTGGTACGAGCCCGACGAGACCGCGCTCGGTGCCCCGTTCTTCGTGATGGACCGGGTCGAGGGCGAGGTGCCGCCCGACGTGATGCCGTATCCCTTCGACGGCTCCTGGGTGGTCGAGGCGACGCCGCAGCAGCGGGCCCACCTGCAGGCCACCAGCGTCGACGTGCTGGCCGCCATCCACGGCGTGGAGGCGTCGGCGGAGGAGCGGGCGTTCCTGGCGTCCCCCGGCGACGAGCCCGGCCGGTCGGCACTGCGGGCCCACTTCGAGGCCGAGAAGGCGTACTACGACTGGGTGCGCGGCGACCTGCGCTACCCGGTGCTCGACCGGGCGTTCGCCTGGCTGGAGGACCACTGGCCGGTGGACGCCGAGGCGGGGCCCACGGTGGTGAGCTGGGGCGACGCCCGCATCGGCAACATGATGTACCGGGACTTCCAGCCGGTCGCGGTGTTCGACTGGGAGATGGCGACGCTCGGCCCGCGGGAGCTCGACCTGTCGTGGTTCGTGTTCCTGCACCGCTTCCTCGACGACATCGCCGTCCAGTTCGAGATGCCCGGGCTGCCCGACTTCCTCGACCGCGACGAGGTGGCCCACCAGTACGCCGAGAGCACCGGCCACGAGCCCCGCGACTTCGACTGGTTCCTCACCTACGCGGCGCTGCGGCACGGCACGGTGATGATCCGGGCGACGGGCCGCTCCGTCCACTTCGGCGAGAACCCCCCGCCGGAGGACCACGAGGAGCTGGTGATGCACCGCCGCACGATCGACGCCCTCGTCGCCGGCACCTACTGGCGTTCGCTCAAACGGTAGGTGGGAGTCGACCTCTCGCTCGCCGACTACGTGCTCGTGTCGCTCGGCGTCCTCGTGGGGGCGCTGGCGCAGGGGTCGATCGGCTTCGGGGCCAACCTGCTGGCCGTGCCGGTGCTGGCGATCGTCGCCCCGGCGGCGCTGCCCGGCACGATGATCCTGCTGCCGCTGCCCCTGCAGATGGCGATGGTCCGCCACGAGCGGGACAGCATCGTGTGGCGTGACGTGGGCTGGGCGACGCTCGGGCGGGCGCCGGGCGTCGTGGTGGGCACGTGGGTCGTGTCGGCGATCGCGTTGGACCAGCTGTCGGTGCTCACGGGCGCGGTGGTGCTGGCGGGGGTGGCGACCAGCGTCGTGGCGACGTCGTTGCCCTTCAACCGTGGCACCAAGCTGACGGCCGGGTTCGTGTCGGGGATCTTCGGGACGGCGACGTCGATCGGCGGGCCGCCGTTGGCCCTGCTGTACCAGCGCCACGACGGCCCGGTGCTGCGGCCGACGCTGGCGGCGTGCTTCCTGCTCGGGACGGCCCTGTCGTTGCCGAGCCTGGTGGTGGCCGGGGTGATGGAGTGGTGGCAGCTGCGGCTGGCCGTGGCCCTGTTGCCGGCGCTGTTCGTGGGTTCGGTGCTCAGCCGGTTGGTCGCCCGGTGGCTCGACGGGCCGTGGATGCGGCCGACGGTGCTGGCGTTCGCCGCCGCGGCCGCCGCTGTCGCCATCGTCCGTGGGATCGGGTAGGCACCGGCAGTTAGCTTCGTCCGTCGTGGCCGCTGCCGATCACGACGACCCCCTGGACCTGTTCCGCTCGCTGAACGACCCCGAGCGGCGGCGGGAGATCGAGCGGCGCGGCGACTTCTTCCTGGTGGAGGGGCTGCTGGGGCTGCGGTCGCTGGTGGAGTCGTCGTACTCGATCCGCATGGTGCTGGCGGCCGAGAACCGGGCGCAGGTGGTGCTCGAGCTGGTCGGGCAGCGGGCGCCGATCGTGGTGCGCTCGGCCGAGGACGTGCGCGCCGTCACCGGCTTCAACTTCCACCGGGGCGTGATCGCTGCGGTGGACCGGCGGCCGTTGCCGTCGGTGGCCTCGGTGGTGGGGTCGCCGGCCCGGCGGCTGGCGCTGGTGGAGGGCGTCAACGACCACGAGAACCTGGGGGCCCTGTTCCGCAACGCCGCCGGCTTCGGCATCGACGGCGTGCTGCTCGACCCGACCGCCGCCGATCCCCTCTACCGGCGCTCGGTGCGGGTGTCGATGGGCCACGTGCTGCGGGTGCCGTTCACCCGCTTCCCGGCCTGGCCCGCGGGCCTCGACGAGGTGCGGGCCGCGGGCTTCACCGTCGTCGCGCTGACCCCGGCGCCGCACGCCGAGCCGGTCGACACCCTGGCCGCCGACCCGCCCCCCAAGATCGCCTTCCTGGTCGGCGCCGAGGGCCCGGGCCTCACCGACGCGGCGCTGGCGGCCGCCGACCGGCTCGTGAGGATCCCTCTGTCGTCGGCGGTCGACTCCCTCAACGTCGCCACCGCCGCCGCGATCGCCTTCCACCGACTGTCGTAGATGCCTTCAAAATGCTTGCACCATGCCCCCGTAGCGGTTGTAAGCTGTCACACATGGTGGCGATACAGATACGGGACGTCCCCGAGGATGTCCACGCAGAACTGGTGCGACAGGCCGAAGAGGCCGAGCAGTCGCTCAACAAGTACCTGCTCGGCGTCCTCCGCGAGACCATCCGCGGCGGCGGCAACGCCGAGGTCTTCGCCCGGGCTGCCGCGCGCAGAGGCAACCCACCGCCGGGTCATGGCGCCAGGCTGATCCGTGAGATGCGTGACGCTGCATCGGGGGACCGATGATCGTCATCGACGCATCCGTCCTGTACGAGGCACTTCTTGGCTCGGTGGCGGCCAGTGATCGCCTGTCCGAGGAACGGCTGTTCGCTCCTGAGCTAGTCGACGTCGAGTTCATGAACTCGCTCCGCAAGTCGATACGCCGCAAGATCATCACCAAGCGGCGAGCCGACGAGGCCTTGGAGAACTACGCCGAGACCTACATCGTCCGCTTCCCGATGCGACAGTTCATGGACCGGGCGTGGGAGCTGCGCGACAACGTCACGCCGTACGACGCCATGTACGTGGCGTTGGCCGAGTGGTTCGAGGTCCCCTTGGTGACGACCGATGCCAAGTTGGCCGGCGCGTCGGGCATCAAGGCCAGTGTGGAGGTGGTGCCCGTGGGTTAGAGGCGCTCGATGATCGTGACGTTGGCCTGGCCGCCGCCCTCGCACATCGTCTGGAGGCCCCAGCGGCCGCCCGTGCGCTCCAGCTCGTGGAGGAGGGTGGTCATCAGGCGAGCACCGGTGGCGCCGAGCGGGTGGCCCAGGGCGATGGCGCCGCCGTTGACGTTGACCTTCGCCGGGTCGGCGCCGGTGTCCGTCAGCCAGGCGATCACCACCGACGCGAACGCCTCGTTGATCTCCACCAGGTCGATGTCGTCCAGCGACATGCCTGCCTTCCCGAGCGCATAGGCCGTGGCCGGGATGGGCGCGGTGAGCATCCACACCGGGTCGTCGGCCCGCACGGAGAGGTGGTGGATGCGGGCCCGGGGCGTCAGGTCGTGATCACGCAGGCCCTGCTCGTTGACGATGAGGAGCGCCGCCGAGGCATCCGATATCTGCGACGCGCAGGCGGCGGTGACCCGTCCGCCCTCGGTCAGCGTCGGCAGCGACCGGATCTTCTCCCAGTTCGGTTCCCGGGGGCCTTCGTCGGCGGCGACGTCGCCCAGCGGGGCGATCTCGGCGTCGAAGCGGCCCTCGGCCCGGGCCCGGATCGCCCGCTCGTGCGACTCGACGGCGAACGCCTCCATGTCGTCGCGGGAGAGGTCCCACTTGGCGGCGATCATCTCCGCCGACCGGAACTGCGACACCTCCTGCGTGCCGTAGCGCTCCACCCAGCCGGTCGAGCCGGTGAAGGGGTCGTCGAAGCCGAGGGGCTGGCCGGCGGTCATGGCCGACGAGATGGGGATCTGCGACATCTGCTGGACCCCGCCCGCCACCACGACGTCCTGCGTGCCGGACAGGACCGCCTGGGCGGCGAAGTGGACGGCCTGCTGCGACGAGCCGCACTGGCGGTCGACGGTGGTGCCGGGCACGTGGTCGGGCAGGCCGGCGGCGAGCCAGCACGTGCGGGCGATGTCGCCGGCCTGCCCGCCGATGGTGTCGACGCAGCCGAACACCACGTCCTCCACGGCGGACGGGTCGATGCCGCTGCGCTCCACGAGCGCGCTCAGCGCGTGGGCGCCCAGGTCGGCGGGGTGGACCTGTGCCAGCCCTCCGCCGCGCCGCCCCACGGGCGACCGCACCGCTTCGACGATGTAGGCCTCAGCCATCGCTCGCTCCTCCTCAGATCCCGAGTGCTCGTCCGACCCGGTCGCGGTGCCAGGCGGCGTCGCCCCACGCCGCGGCCAGGGCCCACGACCGCTTGAGGTACAGGTGTAGGTCGGCCTCGACCGTGTAGCCGATCGCACCGTGACACTGCAGCGCCTGGCGCCCGACGAACCGGGCCGCGTCCGACGCCATGGCCTTGGCCATCGACACGTCGCGGGCCCGGGTATCGGCGCCGGTGGCGACCGAATGGGCGGCCCGGTAGACGGCCGGGCGGGCGAACGCCAGGTCCTTCAGGGCGTTCGCCAGGTGGTGCTTCACCGCCTGGAACGCCCCGACGGGCTGCCCGAACTGCTCCCGCTGGGTGACGTAGGCGACCGTGAGGTCGAGCATCCGCTGGCCGAGGCCGACGAGCTGCGCCGCCGTGCCGAGGGCGCCCCGGTCGAACGCCAGCTCCACCGCGGCGGGGTCGTCGGTCAGCAGGGTGCCGGGGGACGACTGCCAGGTCACGCGGGCCGCCCGGCGGGCGCCGTCGACGGTCTCCAGCGGTGTCAGCTCGACGTCGCCCGGCTCCACCAGGTGCAGCGCCTCGCCGTCCCGGAGCAGGAACCGGTCGGCGTCGGCCGCGCACGGGACGTTCGGGCCACCGAGGTCGGACGCCACCAGCCCGGCACCCGGACGCAGCGGGGCGGCGACGGCCACCGAGTCGACGATCGGGTGGGGCAGCGCGGCCCGGCCCGACTCCTCCAGGACCAGCACCAGCGACCGTTCGTCGAGACCCAGGCCGCCGGCGGGCTCGGGGACCAGCGTCGCGGTGACGCCCATCTCGTCGAGCGCCTGCCACACGCCCCGGTCGAGGTCGCCCGACCACGCCGCGCGCACCGACTCGGGCGGGCACTGCTTGTCGAGCAGGTCGCGGACGGCGTCGCGGAAGGCCAGCTGGTCGTCGTCGAACCCGAAGAACACGGCGGCCTACCCCTACTTCCTCGGCAGGCCGAGGACGCGCTCGGCGGCGATGTTGCGTTGGATCTCGTTGGTGCCGGCGTAGATCGGGCCGGACAGGGCGAACTGCCAGCCCTTCGACCACGGCCCCTCGAGCTCGGCGTCCGGGCCCAGGAGCTCCAGCGCCAGCTCGTGCAGGTCGCAGTCGAGCTCCGACCACCAGACCTTGTTGACCGAGCTCTCGGCACCCATCGCCCCACCCCCGGACAACCGGGTGACGGTGTCGAGCGTGAACAGGCTGTACGCCTCGGCCCGCATCCACGCCTCCACCAGCCGCTCCCGCAGCCGGGGCTGGGGATCGGCCTGGTACCGCGAGATCAGCCGGGCCGCCGTCGCCAGGAAGCGCCCCGGCGACCGCAGCGTGAGGCCCCGCTCGGAGCCGGTGGTGGCCATGGCGACCGACCAGCCCTGCCCCACCTCGCCCAACACCACGCCGCCGGGCAGGGCGTCGTCGGCGAGGAAGGCGCCGTCGAAGAACACCTCCGCGAACCCCTCGTCGCCGTCGAGCCGCCCGAAGCCCCGCACGGTGACGCCCGGCGTGTCGAACGGCACCAGCAGGTACGACAGGCCCCGGTGCCGCTCCGACTCGGGGTCGGTCCGGAACAGACCGAAGAGGTGGGTGCAGAAGGCGCCGCGGGTGGTCCACGTCTTCTGGCCGTCGAGCCGCCAGCCGCCGTCGACCCGCGTGGCCTTGGCCCGGATGCCCGCCAGGTCGCTGCCGGCGTTCGGCTCCGACCAGCCCTGGCACCACAGGTCGTCGGCGGCGGCCATGCGCGGGAGGATGTGCGCCTGCTGCTCGGGCGTGCCGAACTCGAACACCGTCGGAGCCAGCAGGAAGATGCCGTTCTGCGTGACCCGGGGTGGGCCGCCGGCCCGGTAGTACTCCTCCTCGAAGATCAGCCACTCCCACAGCGAGGCGCCCCGCCCGCCGTGCTCCTCGGGCCACGACACCGCCGCCCAGCGCCCGGCGTGCAGATCACGCTCCCAGTCGAGGTGCTGGGCGAAACCCTCCCGGGTGTCGCCCGACCGTGGCTCGCCGCCCTCGCACCCGGCCCGCCACGCCGCCAGGTGCTCCTCCAGCCAACCCCGGGCCTCGGCCCGGAACCCGTCCTCGGCGGGGCCCCACGTCAGGTCCATCAGCGCTTCTCCAGGCGGGCCAGCGTCTCTTCGGCCTCGGCGACGATGCGGTCGATCAGCTCGGCGACCGTAGGGAGCTCGTCGACCACGCCGGCGACCTGGCCGGTCGGCAGCACCCCGACCTCGGGTCGCCCGTCGACCAGCGCCGCCTTGATCAGCATCGGGGCGTTGGCGGCCATGGCCATCTGCGACCACGACAGGCCCTGGCTGCGCCGCATCGCCAGGCCTTCCCGCACCATCTGGCGCAGCGGCGTGCCGGTCAGCCGGCGGAACCGCAGCGCCGCGGTGAACGACCGGGCGAGGCGGGACACGCCGCTCGAGCGCTCCAGCCGGTCGACCAGGTCGGTGCGCACCACCCGCTGGGGCATCCCGTCGAGCGCCACGGTCACGACGGTGCCCGTCACGGCCGTCGACAGGTAGAGCTGCTTGATCGGCTCCGGCACCGTCGACTCCTGGGTGAGCAGGAAGCGGGTGCCCATGGCGATGCCGTCGGCACCCCAGGCCAGCGCGGCGACCAGGCCCCGCCCGTCGTGGAACCCCCCGGCGCCCAGCACGGGCACCTCGGAGCCGACGGCGTCGACCACCTGGGGCAGCAGCAGCGACGTTGGCACCGTCCCGGTGTGGCCGCCGCCCTCGCCGCCCTGGGCGATCACGGCGTCGACCCCGGCGGCGAGCATCTTCTCGGCGTGGCGCCGGGCGCCGACGGTGGGCATCACGAGGATGCCGGCCTCGTGGAGGCGGTCGATCGCGGCGTTGGTCGGCGCTCCGGCGAAGCTGACCAGCCGCACGCCGGCGTCGACGCAGAGGGCGACGCGGGCGTCGAGGTCGGGCTGGTCGGGCCGGAAGTTCACGCCGAACGGCGCCGACGTCCGCTCCTGCACCGAGGCGAGAGCCCCTTCGAGCAGCTCGGTGGTCATGGTGACCGCCGCCAGGATGCCGAAGCCCCCGGCCGCGCTCGTGGCCGCCGTCAACGACGCCCCGGAGACCCAGCCCATCCCCGTCTGGACGATCGGCTGCCGGCACCCGACCAGCTCACAAAACCGCCCTCCGAGACCTGACACCCCGTCAGATTAGCGGGAGACCCCCGACCACCGACAGCCCGGAGCCCGCACCGGTCAGGTGGGGTCGGGGACCTCGGTGATGCGCAGGTTCTGCGGGTCGAGGGTTTCCCGGATCAGCTCCAGCTCCTCCGGGGTGGGGAGGCGGGAGGTGGGGACCTCGTCGGGGATCACCAGGTCGAAGCCGGTGGCGGCCACCACCTCGTCGACGGTGACACCCGGGTGGAGGGCTTGCAGGCGCATGCGGTGGTCGGGGGTGGCGAAGTCGAACACCCCGAGGTTCGACACCACCCGCCGCACGTCGAAGTACCGGGCCGGGCCGTCGAGACCCAGCTCGGTCGCCCGATCCCAGCCCACGCCGGTCACCGTGTCGACCTTCTCCACGAACACCCGCGGCCCGTGCTTCGGCACCCAGTACGACGTCGTGCAGTTGAGCGTGTTGCCCGGCGCGCCCCGGTAGCCGAGGAGCTGCACCTTGGGCCGCCCGTAGTCGCCGATGGCGGCGAAGTTCTGGTTGCCGTA
Source organism: Acidimicrobiales bacterium (assembly GCA_035316325.1). Classification (NCBI taxonomy): domain Bacteria; kingdom Bacillati; phylum Actinomycetota; class Acidimicrobiia; order Acidimicrobiales; species Acidimicrobiales bacterium. Next base: position 4,894 of record DATHJB010000030.1, on the reverse strand, counting down.
GCGGTCGAGCTGCGTGGCACCCATCACGACGTGCCGCCGCCCCGACCACACCCAGTCGAACATCGACCGGTACGGGTTCCAGTACTCCACGGTCTTGCCGTCGCCGCTGGTGAGGCCGCCGGGCGACTCGGGCCCGGGGAACGTCACGTCGTCGGCGATCAGCCGGGCCTCCCCGTCGGTGCAGCACAGCAGCGGCTCGAACGTGGCCCGGGCCAGGCGCCCGCCCAGCACCGGGATGAGGCCGATGGGGTTGGCCAGGATCTCGCCGTCGCCCCGGAAGCACTCGGCCATGGCGACGATGCAGATCTCGGCACGGGAGATGTCGGTCACCGCAACGCACCCGCCTTCCGCTGGTAGTCCGACTCGGGGATGTCGATCCACTCGGCCCGGAACGACGCCCACGCCTCGGGCGACGCGGCCGAGGCGGCGTACGCCTGCTGGAACGCCTCGTCGCGCCCGTAGTCCGGGGCGCAGGCCGTGAAGTGCGCGCCACCGGGTGCCGACACCACCCCGTCGACCATCATCCGGCTGATCCGCAGCTGGTGGAGGCACCCCTCGCGCTCCAGGTCGCCGGTGGGCACCACGAGCTCGGTGGAGATGAAGCGGCCGCCGGTGGGTGCGGCCTGCAGCATGAGGTCGTCCCAGTAGAGGTCGGGGCCGAGGTACATGGCGTTGCCCCGAGCGTCCGAGCGGTTGAGGTGGCAGATCGCGGCGTCGAGCCGGAAGGCCGGCATGGCCAGCAGCTCCTCGCCGTCGTCGAAGGGCGACGTGACCCGACCGAGCGTCGGGTTGTCGCGCACCAGGTCCGACCCGAGGCCGACCCGGGTGGGCAGGAACGGCACCCGCCACGCCGCCGCCTGCAGGCCCAGGTGGACGAGGCCCTCGTCCAGCGGCTCGTCGGCGATGGCGCCGGACTCCCGGGCCCGCCGGAAGTGCGGTTCGAGCGGGATCGTGTCGAGCGTGGCGAAGGCGTAGATCGCCTTGCTCACCTTGCCGGCGGCGCACAGCAGGCCCAGGTCGGGACCACCGTGGCTCAGGATCGTCAGATCCTGCAGGTCGCTGCGCAGGATGGCCCGCACGATCGACATGGGCTTGCGCCGGCTGCCCCACCCCCCGATGGCGATGGTCATCCCCGACCGCAGCTCGGCGACGACGTCGTCCTCGCCGAGCAGCTTCTCCCCGACCACGGTGGCGCTCATTCCCCTTCCTTCCCCTTGTCCTCCACGAACGCATCGCGGTGCTCGTCGGCCACGCCGGAGAGGTTGAGCTCGAACGTGAAGCCCTGCTCGAAGCGGTAGCTGTGGTGGACGTCGACCGGGTCGATCCCGTTGAGCGACTGCTTGGCGGCCCGGATCACGGTGGGCGACTTGGCGGCGATCTCGCCCGCCACGGCCAGCGCCGTCGCCCGCAGCTCCTCCTTGGGCACCACCTGCAGCACCGACCCGAAGGCGTGCAGCTCGGCGGCCGTGGCCGTCGCCGACGTGTAGACCATCGCCCGCATCTTGTGCTGCGGCACGAGCCGGGCGAGGTGGGTCGCCGCGCCCAGAGCGCCCCGGTCGACCTCGGGGAGCCCGAAGGTGGCGTCGTCGCTGGCGACGATCACATCGGCGTTGCCGACCAGCCCGATGCCACCGCCCAGGCAGAAACCCTGCACCGCGGCGACCACCGGGACGAGGCAGTCGTACACCGCCCCGAAGGCGGCGTAGCACCCCCGGTTGGCGCCCAGGAGGGCGTCGAAGCCGGTGGTGCGCTGCATCTCCTTGATGTCGACGCCGGCGTTGAAGCCGCGCCCCTCCGCACGCAGGACGACCACCCGGACGGCGTCGTCCTGGCCGAGCGACCCCACCACGTCGGCCAGCTCGAACCAGCCGGCGACAGGCAGGGCGTTGACGGGCGGGTAGTCGACCACGACCTCGGCGATCCCCTGGTCGTGCACCTCGGTTGTGATGCCCATGGCGTGCGCTTCTCCAGATCTGACGGCCCGTCAGGTAGCGCGCAAGGTAGGCGCCCCGGCGCTCCGCCACAACCCGAACCGCCGCTCGCCTCCGGGTAACGCTGGTTATGCGCACGCCGCTAACCTCCGCCGGATGCATCGGGCCCTCTCCCTCGTCGGCACTGGACTCCTGGCTGCGACCCTCACGCTGGCCGCGGCCTGCGGCGAGGACGACAACGCCGACGACGGCAGCGAACTGGAAGACGTGGTGTCGATCGACGGCTCGGAGGCCGACGTGAAGGTGCTCGACAACACGTTCAACGACGAGAACATCAGCGTCGCCTCCGGCACCAAGGTGGTGTGGACCAACGACGGTCGCCAGGACCACGACATCATCCCCAACGACGATGGCGACTGGGGCGTCGATCCCGACGACTTCGAGGCCGGCGCCGTCTACGAGCACACCTTCGACGAGCCCGGCACCTACCGCTACTACTGCTCGCTGCACGGCTCGGAGACCTCCGGGATGATCGGTGCCGTGGTGGTCGAGGAACCGTGATGGGAGGAACGATGAATCGAGTGGTTGCGACCGTGCTCGCCGTCGGGCTCGTGGTGTCCGCCGCGGCCTGCGGCGATGACGACGACGAGAGCGGCGGGGGGAGCGAGGGCGGCGGGTCGTCGGGCGGAGCGCTCGACACCGGGCAGGAGGACATCCGCGCCGTCCCCGAGGAGTACGACACCATCCAGGAAGCGGTCGACGCCGCCGAGGAGGGCGACCTGGTGCTGGTCTCCCCCGGCGTCTACAAGGAGGCCGTCACCGTCGAGACCGACGACATCGTCATCCGGGGCCTCGACCGCAACGACGTGATCCTCGACGGCGAGTTCGAGAAGGACAACGGCATCCGGGTGCTGGAGGCCGACGGTGTCGCCGTCGAGAACATGACGGCCCGCAACTACACCACCAACGGCTTCTTCTGGACCGGCGCCGAGGGCTACCGGGGCTCCTACCTCACCGCCCACAACAACGGCGACTACGGCGTCTACGCCTTCGACTCCACCGTCGGGCTGTTCGAGCACTCCTACGGCTCCGGGTCGCCCGACGCCGGCTTCTACATCGGCCAGTGCTACCCGTGCGATGCCGTGATGCGTGACGTCGTGGCGGAGAACAACGGCCTCGGCTACTCGGGCACCAACGCCGGCGGGAACCTCTACATCGTCGACTCGGTGTTCCGGCAGAACCGGGCCGGCATCGTGCCCAACAGCGGCAGCTACGAGCTGTACCCGCCCGAGCGCGAGACCACGATCGTCGGCAACCTCGTGTACTCCAACAACAACTACGAGACCGCCGCGATCGACTCGGCCCGGCTGGCCGGCGGCAACGGCATCCTCGTGGCCGGCGGCAACGACAACGTGATCGAGCGCAACCTCGTCTTCGACCACGACATCGCCGGCATCGCCGTGGTGCTCATCGACGACGCCGAGGCCCCGGGCGGCTACTACTGGCCGTCGGGCAACGTGGTGCGGGGCAACGTGGTGGAGGACTCCCGGCTCGCCGACCTCGGCGTGGTCCAGGAGGCCGACGGCGGCAACTGCTTCGCCGACAACGAGTTCGCCACGACCGCGCCGACGAACCTGGAGACGCTGCTGCCCTGCGAGGGCACCGGCTCGGGCAACCCGGACGAGGGCGCGCTCGACATCGGCCGGCTGGCGACCATGGACGGCAAGCCGGAGTCGGGCGTCTACCAGGACATGCCGATCCCGGACGACCAGGAGAACATGCCCGACGCCGACTCGGCCGACTGGGAGCCCGCGGGCGCCCCACCCGAGGTCGACGTCGACGCCATCGAGGTGCCCGACAAGCCGTGAGCACGTGAGTGACCCCTCGAGATTGCGTTCGAAAACCCGCACATAGCGGGCGGACGCACGCAATTTCGGGGCTGGTCATCGCGGTCCTTCTCCTCGCCTGCTCGGCCGGCGACGAGACGAACCGCCCGGCCACCTCGGCCCTGATCGCCACCGTGGCGGACCAGGGGTCGTTCTCGACGCCGTGCCCCTACAGCCACTCCGGCGACGACGATCCGATCGTGCACCCGGGGCATGCGGGGGCGTCGCACCGGCACGACTTCTTCGGGGCGACGACGACGGGCGCCGGTTCCGAAGCGGCGTCGCTCCTGGCCGGCGGCACCACGTGCCGGACGGTCGCCGACCGCAGCGCCTACTGGGCCCCGTCCCTGCTCGCCGACGGCCGGCCCCTCGAGCCGATCGAGATGCAGGCCTACTACCGGGTGCCGATCGGCGCCGACGCGACGCAGGTGGAGCCGCCGCCCAACGGGTTGGAGCTGATCGCCGGGGACGGCGACGCCACCGCACCCCAGGACCCGTCGACGATCGCCTGGTCGTGCGGGCTGGCGGAGGCGACGGCGCCGGAGCCGCAGCCGTGCGAGCGGTCGCCGTTCCTGTTGCTGCGGCTGATGTTCCCGCCCTGCTGGGACGGCGAGCACCTCGGCTCCGACGACCACCGCTCGCATGTCGCCCCGCTGGGTGACGACGGCGCCTGCCCCGCCGACCACCCGGTGCTGCTCCCCCAGCTGCGCCTCGACATCCGCTACCCGTCGACACCGGCCGGCACCACCCTCACGCTGGCGTCCGGCCCCACCACCGGCGGCCACGGCGACGCCGTCATGGCCTGGGACCAGGACCACATCGCCCGGGAGGTCGACCTCTGCCTCCGCAAGAACCGCCGCTGCGACGTGACGTCGGAGACCGCCCGCCTCAACGTCGGCGATCCCTGAATCTGTTCACCCCAGACGAAATGTGCACGGGAACGCACGGAAATCGTGCGTTCCCGTGCACATTTCGTCTGAAGGTCAGCGACGGCGGTAGCCGAGGACGTAGTCCGGGGTCGGGAGGGCGGCCGGCTGGAGGGGGTCTGGCACGGCGGCGCCCGGCACCACCGGCAGT
>DATHJB010000029.1 GCA_035316325.1 Acidimicrobiales bacterium | reverse complement strand
TTGCTGCCGATCACGTCGACGTACGGGCCGATGCGCTCGAAGCCGTCGTCGGACAGGCACTCGGCGAGGCCGTCCCAGTCCCGGGCCGCGTAGCACTCCACGAACCGCTCGATCACCGGCATGTCAGGCTCCTTCTCGCTGGGGACGTCGCCGCCGCGGTACCGCTCACGGAGGGCCGGCTTGAGCACCTTCCCGGTGGCGTTCCGGGGCAGGGCGTCGACCACGACCACCCCCGACGGCTTCTTGTAGGAGGCGAGGCGCTCCCGGCACCACGCCACGATCTCGTCGCTGGTGGGCGGCGCGGCCGGGTCGGCCGGGACGACGACGGCCAGCGGGGTCTCGCCCCAGCGCTCGTGGGGCACGCCGATCACCGCCACCTCGGCGACGGCCGGGTGCTCGGCGATCACCGCCTCCACCTCGGGGCAGTAGATGTTCTCGCCGCCCGAGATGATCATGTCCTTCTTGCGGTCGACGACGTAGATGTAGCCCTCGTCGTCGATCCGGCACAGGTCGCCGGAGTGGAACCAGCCGCCGGCGAACGCCTCGGCGTCGGCCTCGGGCATGTTCCAGTAGCCGAGCATCACGGTGGGCGCCCGGTAGACGATCTCCCCCACCTCGCCCGGGGCGACGTCGTGCATGTCGGGGTCGACGATGCGGGCCTCGACGTTGATGATCGGCCGGCCCACCGAGCCCTGCTTGCGCTCGGCGTCGGCGGCCATGAGCACGCAGGTGACCGGGCTCATCTCGGTCTGGCCGAAGAAGCTGAAGATCGACACGCCGGGGAACGTGCGGTGCATCTTCTGCAGCACGTGGACCGGTGTGCCCGCGGCGCCCCACGACGCCCGCCGCAGCCGCAGCCGGGCGGCCCGTCCCGCGGCGGCGTCGCACACCTCGTCCCACTGCATGCCGACGAAGACGCAGCCGGTGACGCTCTCGCGCTCGAGCTCGTCGACGGTGGCGACGGCGTCCCAGGCGCCCGAGGGGAGGATCACCGAGCGGCCGCCGGCCATGACGTAGGGCAGGATGCCGACGAGGCCGCCGATGTGGAACAGCGGGAAGTTGGCGTACCACACCTCGTCGCGGCCCTGGATGCCTTGCTGGACCATCGAGTTGAAGGTCTGGACCACCAGGTTGAAGTGGGTGAGCACCGCGCCCTTGGGCCGGCCGGTGGTGCCGGAGGTGTACATGATCAGCGCGGGTGCGCTCTCGGCGACGTCGACGGTCAGCGGCTCGGGGGACGACGCGGCGAGCACGTCCTCGTAGTCGCGGCCCACCACGATCACCGTGTCGAGCGGGGGCACGAGCGGGGCGAGGTCCTCGTCCACCACCACGGCCCGGGCGCCGCTGTCGTCGAGGATGAACGCCACCTCCCGGGCCACGAGCCGGAAGTTGACGGGCACGACGATGGCGCCCAGCCGCCAGCCGGCGAAGAGCGCCTCCACGAGCTCGATGCTGTTGCCCATGAGCAGCGCCACGCGATCGCCGGCGGTGACGCCGCGGTCGGCCAGGGCCCGGGCCAGCCGGGTGACGCGCTCGTCGATCTCGGCGAAGGTGCGGCCGACTCCCTGGCACGTGAACGCCACGTCGTCGGGGTGCTGGCGGGCGACGCGTGCCAGCTGCTCGCCGTGCGACATGCGGCGCGCCGCGTCGAGCGTCGCCGAGGTATCGGTCGCTGCGTCCATGTCTCGTCCCCCCGTCGCCTGAGCCATCAACAGTATCTTATGTAAGATAGGGAAGTTACCAGCTGGCGGACCGAAACAGGAGCGACATGGACTACGTGCTTGGAGAGAGGGCCGAGGCGCTCCGACACCGGCTCCGGGAGCTCATCGACGAGCACGTGCCCGACGACTTCCTGGGGGCGTTCACCGACGACCCCGAGGACCTCGCCGTCGCCCAGCGCTTCTGCAAGCTCCTGGCCGCCGAGGGCCTGCTGGCCATGGCCTGGCCCAAGGAGAACGGGGGCGGCGACGGCTCCGTGTGGGAGCAGACCATCGTCCGCGAGGAGATGTGGGCCCACCACGAACCCCGCGGCGCCCAGTACATGGGGATCAACTGGGTCGGCCCCGCCATCATGCGCTTCGGCACCGCCGAGCAGCAGGCGCAGCACCTGCCCCCGATCGCAGCGGGCGACGTCATCTGGTGCCAGGGCTTCAGCGAGCCCGACGCCGGTTCGGACCTGGCGTCGCTCACCACCCGGGCGCAGCCCGACCCGTCGGGGGGCTGGCGCATCTCCGGCCAGAAGATCTGGACGTCCTACGCCCTCATGGCCCAATGGTGCATCCTCGCCGCCCGCACCTCGCCCGACAAGCACCACGGCATCACCATGTTCCTGGTGCCGATGGAGCGCGAGGGCATCACCGCCCGGCCCATCGCGTCGATGCTGGGCCCGCACCACCTCAACGAGATGTTCCTCGACGAGGTGCACGTCGGGCCGGAGGACGTGCTGGGCGAGATCGGCCAGGGCTGGACCGTCATCCGGGAGGCCCTCAAGTTCGAGCGGGTGGGCATCGCCCGCTACGCCCGCTGCGACCGGCTGCTCACCCTGCTGCGCCAGGCGCTGGGCGACCGCTGGCACGACCTGCCGGGCGGGCTGCGGGCCCGCTGGGCGCGCGCCCTCGTGCAGGTGCGGGTGGCGACGCTGCTCGCCTACCGGGTGATCGACGCGCAGGACAAGGGCCGGGTGAACGACGCCGACGCCAGCATCGCCCGCGTCGCCGTCACCCTGTGCGACCAGGACGTCGCCGAGGTGCTGTTCGAGGCGCTGGGCGGCCGGTCGCTCGACGACCGCCACGGCACCCACCCCGTGCTCCAGGGCGCGGTCGAGGACCACTGGCGCTACGCCCAGGCGGCCACCGTCGCCTCGGGCACGATCGAGATCCAGCGGATGCTGGTGGCCAGAGCGGCGCTCAACGGGAGCCCGAAGTGAACCTGGAGCTCCCCGAGGTCGCCGCCGAGTTCGGGGCGACCGCGCGGCGGGCGTTCGCCGACGCCGGTGGGGTGGAGCTGGCCCGCCGGGCCGAGGCCGACCCGGCGGTGCGCGCGACCGTCGTGGCGCCGCTGCTCGCCGGCCTGGGCGCGTTCGACCTGCCCCTGCCCCTGGGCCCGGACGACGGCGACATCGACGCCGACGTGGCGCTGGCCGCGGGCGAGCTGTGCCGGGCCGCCGGGCGGGTGGCGCTGCCCTACCCGCTCGCCGCCGTGCTCGCCTCGCCCGACGGCACCGAGCGGCCGATCGCAGTGGTGGATCCGGAGCTGCCCCGAGCCGACCACGGCGACCTCTTCCCCACCTGGCAGCTGGCCACCCTCGACGGCGGCCGGGCGTGGACCGGGGCGCCCTCCGGACCGGTGCTGGGCACCAAGCTCGGGCCGTTCGTCACCGACCTGCGACTCGACGCCGAGACCCCCGACCGCGACCTGACGTTCCCGGCGGCACTGACGCTGGCCCTCGATGCCTGGCGGGTGCTGGGCACGCTCGAGCGGGCGCTGGAGACCACCGCCGCCCACGTCACCAGCCGCGAGCAGTTCGGGCAGCCGCTGGCAGGGTTCCAGGCCGTGCAGTTCCAGGTCGCCGACGCCACCGTCGCCGCCCGGGCGCTGCGGGAGCTGGCCGGCTTCACCACGTGGCGGCTGTGCGTGGCGCCGCTCGACCGCCTGGTCGACGCCCTGGCGCTGCGGGTCAACGCCGTGGAGGGCGCCCAGCAGGTGCTGCGCACGTGCCACCAGCTCCACGGGGCGATCGGCTTCTGCGACGAGCACGACCTGTCCGTGCTCTCGCGCCACGTCCAGCCGCAGCTGCGGCTGCCCGGCGGACTGGAGGCCACCACCGAGCACCTGCTGGCGGCGGTGGAGGAGCTCGGGTTCTCCAGCCTCTTCGGCGAGGGCTCGTCACCGGCGCCAGCCGCTTCGGGGTCGACATGAGCGGGGACGCCAGGGTCGCGGTCGTCACCGGCGGGAGCGGCGGCATCGGCTTCGCCTGCGCCGAGGCCCTCGTCGGCCGGGGCTACGACGTGGTGCTCACCGCCCGCCGGGCCGGGCCGCTGCAGGAGGCGGCCGACAAGCTGGGCGCCCGCTGGGTCGCCGCCGACAGCGCCGACGAGACCGAGTTCGCCGCGGTCGTCGAGCCCCTGGAGCGGGTCGACTTCCTGGTGCACGCCGCCGGCATCCTCGACGGCACCTTCGTCCGCAAGGATTCCGTCGCCAGCTTCGACCGGATCATCCGGGCCAACCTGCGGTCGACCTACGTCGTCACCGCGGCGGTGCTGCCCAAGATGCAGGCCGGCGGGCGCCTGGTCTACGTCTCGTCGTCGGCCGCGAAGGCGGGGATGAAGGGGCGCAGCGCCTACTCGGCGTCGAAGGCGGGGATGAACGCCTTCGCCCAGGCCCTGGCCGGCGAGGTCGCCCGGGACGGCCTGCAGGTCCACGTGCTGGTGCCGGCGCCGGTCGACACGGCGATGCTCGACCGGGTCACGTTCCCGATGCACACGCTGCGGCCCGCCGACGTGGGCGCCGCCGTCGCCTTCCTCGACGGCCTCGACCCCGGCGTGGTGCTGCCCGAGATCGTGTTGGAGGCCGCGGCGGAGGGGCCCTTCGCCCCGGACCCGGTGGTCCCCGAGGCCGCCCGTCGGAAGGGGTTCGGTTCGTGACCATCGACTACACGCAGGACGACCACGTCGTCACCATCACCATCAACCGGCCCGAGGCCCACAACTCGCTCGACATGGAGCACTTCGCCGCGCTGCACGGGGCGTGGGTGCGGTTCCGCGACGACGACACCGCCTGGGTGGCGGTGATCACCGGGGTGGGCCGGGCGTTCTGCACCGGCGCCGACCTCAAGCGGTTCATCCCCGAGCTCACCGGCGAGCTGCCCCGGCCCGACGGCTGGGACGCGGAGACGGCCGTCCACGCCGTGCTCCACCGGTTCCCGGTCTACAAGCCGATCATCGCGGCGGTGAACGGCGTGTGCGTGGCCGGGGGCATCGAGATGCTGGGCTCGACCGACATCCGGGTGGCGTCGCCCGACGCCCGCTTCGCGGTGATGGAGCCGAAGCGGGGCCTCTTCGCCGGCGGCGGGACGACCGTGCGGCTGGTGCGGCAGATCGCCTTCCCGCACGCCATGGAGCTGCTGCTGACCGCCGACATGATCGACGCCGCCCGGGCATTGGAGATCGGCCTGGTCAACAAGGTGGTGCCGGCCGACGAGCTGCTCGACGCCGCCTACGACTACGCCCACCGCATCGCCGCGAACGCCCCCCTCGCCGTGTTCGCCACCAAGCAGTCGGCGATCGAGAGCCTCTCCCTCGACCTCGACGCCGCCTTCGACAACGAGTCCCGCCACAGCGACCGCATCTTCGCCACCGCCGACGCGAAGGAGGGCCCGAAGGCCTTCCTCGAGAAGCGCCCCCCGATCTGGCAGGGCCGCTGACCGCCGAGTTCCACGGGGTGGTCGTTCTTCTGGCGTGCCGACGGGTCGTCGGTCCTGGCACCATGGGGCGTCGGGCGACCGAAATGGTCGTCTCCTGCCGCATCGAGCCCCGACCCGCCTGATCGTCCGGTGCCAGGCGACCCTTTCAGTCGCCACGCACCGCACGGAACAGACCGTCGATGGCCTCGACCGCCCGGCCAGAGGTGACCGTCCCGTCCCGAGTCATCTGTAGTCGCCAAACCACAGTCGAGTCATTCGTCGTCGGAGACCGATCACAGGCGACTCAAGAAGAACCAAACGACCACAAACGACTCGCCAACCCCCCTTGGAACCGTCGTCTAGGCCGGCACGGGCTCCGGGTAGAACTGGCGGGACCAGCGGCGGAAGGACATGATCGGGCCGTCGTCCGGGGAGAGGGCGGGCGTGGGGCGGTAGAGCTTGTGCTCCCAGATGGGGGCGTCCTGTCGGGCCTGCTTGTGGAAGTCGTCGACGAGGCCGCGGCCGATGTTGCTGATGCCCTCGCCGTCCTTGGCCCTCGGCACCAGGAACGTGTAGCCCGACTCGACGGTCTCGTCGTCGACGGGCGTCACCGTGAACAGCGCCGCCGCCCGCAGGATGCCGGTGGGCCGCACCACGTCGATGCCGAGGCCCCACAGCTCGGAGATGACCGCCCCCTCCACGTCGCCCCGGGGTGTCACGAAGGTGACCGCGGCGGTGGCCTGCAGGCGGGGACCGTCCTCCTCCAGCTCGACGCCGCCGAAGCCCGACGTGCCGTGCACGAACCGGAAGTGGGCGACGTCGACGACGTTCTCCATCACCTCCTGCACGTGGGTGCGCATGGTCCACCGCTCGCCGGCCTGCCACACCAGGTCGGGGTCGTCGCACTCCGGCACCTGTGGCACCGTCCACGTGGGCGGCCCACCCTCCGCCGAGAACCACACGTACACCGCGCCGTTGGCCTCGGCGACCGGCCACACCGGGATGCGGGCCTTGCCGTTGGTCCGGCGGCTGTAGGGGACGTCGACGTTGCGGCCCTCGCCGTCGAACCGCCAGCCGTGGAACGGGCAGACGATGTCGTCGCCCTCCACGCAGCCGCCGTGGCCCAGGTGGGCGCCGAGGTGAGGGCAGTAGGCGTCGAGCACCCGCACCACACCGTCGGCGGCACCCCGGTAGGCCACCAGCTCGCGCCCGAAGTAGTGGAGCGGCACGACCGAGCCCGCCGCCAGCTCGTGGCCGTAGGCGACCTGGTACCAGCCGTCAGGCGTGGCCGGGAACGGGAACCGCGCCGTCACGAGGCGCGGCCTCCCTCCACGGGGGCGTCGGCGCCGGGCTGCTTCATGAAGACGCTGACGTGGACGATCAGGCCGGCGTCGTCGCGCTCGAACAGGATGAGCTCGGGGAACTCGGTCCGCACGCCGTCCACGTCGAAGGTCTCGCTCAGCTCCACGTAGGTCACGTGGTCCGACGCGTGTGACACCCGCTGCACCTTCAGCTCGTAGTCCTTCAGCGAGGCGATGATCCCCCGGAGGAACTCGACGTAGGGCGCCTTGCCCGCGATGTCGTCGCAGAACGGGCCGGAGCGGGTGAGCCCCGACTCCGCGATGGTCGCGGCCAGGCCGTCCCAGTCCTGCGCCGCCATGCACTCCAGGTAGCGCTCCACGTTGGTGGTCATGACCCCTCCTCCTCCACACCCAGGTACTCGTCGAGCACGGTGGCGCCGGCGTCCTGGGCCTTGCCCGACCACACCATCCGGCCCCGCCGCAGGATCAGCGCGTCGTCGGCCAGCTCCAGTGCCCGCTCGACGAACTGCTCCACCAGTACGACGGTGACCCCGGCGTCCCTGGCCTGCCGCAGCACGTCGAAGGACATCTCCACCAGCTTGGGCGCCAGGCCCAGCGACAGCTCGTCGGCCACCAGCAGGCGGGGCGGCACGGCCAGCACCCGGGCCAGGGCCAGCATCTGGCGCTCGCCGCCCGACAGCGTGGACGTGGCCTGCCGCCGGCGCTCGGCCAGCACGGGGAACATGTCCAGCGCCCGGGCCACGGCATCGGCCCGCTCCGACTTGGCGACGGTGCGGCTCACGCTCAGCCGCAGGTTCTCGGCCACGGTGAGGCCGGGGAACACGCCGCGGCCCTCCAGCACATGGGTCACGCCCTGGCGCGCCACCCGGTGGGCGGGCCAGGAGGTGACGTCGCGGCCGTCGAGCTCGATGTGCCCGCTCGTCGGGGCCACCAGTCCGGAGACCGCCGACGCCACCGTCGACTTGCCGGCGCCGTTGCTGCCCAGCACCGCCAGCACCGACCCGGCCGGCACGTCGAACGACACGCCCGACACGGCCCGGGTCAGCCCGAAGTCGACCACCAGGTCGCGCACGGACAGCAACGGCGGCGCCGTCGACGCCTCGGCAGGCTCCACGCCGGCGACGAGGACGTCGTCCGCCGGCGGTTCGATCGTCGCTCTCGTCATCGTGTGGCCTCCGTCCCGATGTAGGCGGCCTGGACCACGGGGTCCGACCGCACCTCGGCAGGCGTGCCCGACGCGATGAGCCGCCCGAAGTCGAGCACGTCCACGCGGTCGGACAGCCCCAGCACCAGCTGCAGGTCGTGCTCCACCAGCACCAGCGCCACCCCTTCCTCGTCGCGGGCCTTCAGCAGCACGGTCGCCAGCTGCTCGGTCTCCCGGCTGTCGAGGCCCGACGACGGCTCGTCGAGCAGCACCACCTTGGGCCCTGCCGCCAGCGCCCGGCCGACCTCCACGAGGCGGGCCGTCCCCAGCGGCAGCGCCGCGGCCGGCTGGTGCTGCACGTCGACCAGGCCCAGGCTCTCCACCAGCTGGTCGACCCGCTCCTGCTCCTCGGCGTTGCCCGACCGGCGGTCGAGGCCGACGAGGTCGCGCAGGTAGCTGGGCCGGCCCCGCAGCGACCGGTAGGTGAGCTGGAAGTGCTCGCGCACCGACAGCTCGGCGAAGAGCTGCACCCGCTGGAACGTGCGCAGCAGGCCGCGGCGGGCCCGGAACTGCGGGGTGCGGCCGGTCACGACGTCGCCCTCGATGAGCACGTCGCCGTGGGTGGGCTGCAGCAGCCCGGACAGCACCCCGAACAGGGTGGTCTTGCCGGCGCCGTTGGGCCCGACGACGCCCAGGATCATCCCCGGCGACGCCTGCACGGTCACGTCGTCGAGCGCGGCCAGCCCACCGAAGCGCATGGTGACGTTGCGGGCCTCGAGCAGCGGCACAGCCGCGTCGACCTCGGGAGCAGTCTCGGCCACGGCGCTCATGCCGCCGCCTCCACCGTTGCGTCGACCGGGCCACCGGTCGTGGCCGGAGCCGACGATCGCCGCAGCTTGTGGAACAGGTGCGACCAGTGCTCCACGGTCTGGGTGACGATGCCGCGGGGCTCCCGGGCGACCATGATCGCCCCCAGGCCGAACAGCATGGTGGGCACCTCGGCGTACGAGTCGGAGACGTAGCTGCTGAACAGCGCCGGGAACACCGAGAACGCGACCCCGGCGAGCAGCGCCCCCGTGATCGAGCGGACGCCCCAGGTCACCGCGACCGCCAGCCAAACGATGCCGACGATGGCGTTGAACGACCCGGGCGTGGCCCGCCCCGAGAAGCTGGCCAGCAGCCCGCCGCCCACGCCGGCCATGAAGGCGCTCAGCCCGAACGTCGCGACCTTGGCCCGCATGGTCCGCACGCCGATGGTGCGGGCCGCCACCTCCGACGACCGGATGGCTGCCAGCGTCATGCCCGTGGTCGAGCGGCGCAGGTTGGCGACCACGACGGCACCGATCACGAACACCCCCAGCGCCAGGTAGAAGAACGACAGGTCGCTGTCGAACCGGAACCCGAAGACCGAGGGCCGGGGCAGCGGCTGGCCGGCGTGGAGGTTGTCGATGCGGTCGATGGTGAACAGGGCGCTGTCGGCCAGCACCGCGAAGCTCAGCGTGGCCAGGGCCAGGTAGAGCTCCCCGAGCCGCAGCCCGGCCAGCGCCACGAGGATCCCGAACGGCACGGCGACGAGCGCCGCCACGAACACGGCGGGACCGGCGTCCCACCCGTGGAACTCGGTGAGCTGCGCGGCCCCCATGGCCCCGACGCCGGCGAACGAGATCTGGCAGAGCGAGATCATCCCGCCCTCGCCGGTGACCAGCACGAACGACAGCATGGCGATGGCGACCGCCACACCGGAAGCGGTGACACCCAGCCAGTAGGGCGTGAGCGTGCCCGGCACGACCAGCGCCAGCACGCCGAACACGGTCCACGTCGCCACCTGGGTGCGCCGCCGGCGGGCGGCCTGGTCGGGCGAGCGGGTGAGCATCGGCGTGGTGGCCGGCGCCTCGGTGCCGCGCCGGTGCAGCACCACCCCGTAGATCACCAGGAACACCAGCATCACCACGAACGGGATGCTGGGGCGGGTGGCCCGGGCCCAGTAGCCCGAGTCGGGCAGCACCTTGGTGACCAGCGTCTGGGACAGGCCCAGGCCGATCGCCCCGACGAACGTCCACGGCAGGCTGCGCAGCCGCCCGACCACCACCGCGGCGAACGACGAGATCAGCAGGACGCTGAACGACACCTCGTTGAGGCCGAGCACCGGGGTGAGCAGCACGCCCGCCAGTCCCGCCATGGTGGTGCCCATCATCCACGCCACCGCGGTGACGGCCGCGGGGTTGACGCCCATCACCGACGCCAGGTCGCGGTGGTCGACCACGCCCCGCATGGTCAGGCCCAGCGTGGTGTACCGCAGCACCGCGGCCAGCAGCAGGCCGACGACCACGGCACAGACGAACACGGCGATCTGGTTGGCGTTGAGCGTCACGCCGAGCACGTCGTACTCCGGCACGGGCGTGGCGAAGAACCCCGGTGGCAGCACCGGTTCGGTGTCGACGAACAGCATCTTCCCGATGGGTGGGACGGCGACGTAGAGCCCGATCGTCGCCACCAGCTGGACCGTCGTCGGGGAGTCCGACAGCCGCCGGAACAGCACCGCCCACAGCAGCAGGCCCAGCAGCGGGGCGGCGACACCCACCGCGAGGAGCCCGGCGACCAGCGCCGGCCAACCCCTCACGGTGTTCAGGTCGTAGTAGAGGAGGGCGATGAAGAACGCCAGCGCCCCCTGGGCGAAGTTGAAGATGCGGGACGAGACGTAGGTGAGGACGAGGCCGAGCGAGGAGATGGCATAGATCCCCCCGAACACCATCCCGGAGACGATCAGCAGCTTCATTCAGTCGATGACCTCACCGCAGAGCGCCTCACCGTCGGTGACCGGCACGAACTCGCCACCCTCGACCTTCACGTAGTGGAAGCACATCCCGTAGGGCTGGCCAAAGGTCGCCTCGAAGTCGATGGCCGGGTTGAGCAGGCCGTCGGCGTCGTAGTCGTCGACCTGGCGCAGGTTCTCGATGAACGCCTCGCGGGTCGGGCACTCGGCGCCGGCCTCCTCGATGCCCCGGATGAGCAGCTCGCCGATCATCCAGCCCTGCAGCACCTCCTGGGCCGGCGGCGTGTCGGGCGAGTACTCCTCGAGCGCGGCCAGCATCTTCTGGTGGGCGGGCAGGTCGTGCTCGTAGGGCACGGCGTCGGTCGAGAAGTAGACGCCCTCGGCGGCCTCGCCGGCCTGGTCCAGCGTGGTGGGGCTGTAGCCGGCGGGGAACAGGATCACCTTGAGGTCGGCCCCGGCCTGGCGCACCGCTGAGGCGGCGGCGAGGGCGTTCTGGGTGATGATCGGCAGGTACAGGCCGTCGGCGCCGCTGTCGGCGATCTCCTCGGCCTCGGTGGTCCACTCGGTGTTGCCGTAGGGGCTGTTGGTGCTGTTGAACACCACCTCGCCGTCGGCGGCCTCGAACGACGCGGCCATGCCGTCGGCGGCGGCCTGGGTGGAGGCCTCGGCGTAGCCGAGGATGGCGAGCTTCTCGACGCCCTGCTCGCTCAGGAACTCGCCGCCGGTGGTGGTCGCCACCGGCTCGGGGGAGTTGCTGCCGCTGTAACCGAACATGTTGTCGTACGTGCCCCACTCGGGGTTCACGTTGAAGCCGACCACCGGGATGCCCTCGTCGTGCAGGTACGACGCCGGGCCGGCGATCACCGACGAGGCCGCCATCACGGCGAACACGCCCTTCTGCTCGACCAGCTCGCGGGCGGCGGTGACCGCCCGGTTGGCGTCGGCCGCGTCGTCGACGGCCTCGACCACGATCTCGCGGCCGCCGATGCCGCCCTCGGCGTTGAGGGCCTCGATGCGGGCCTCGATGCCGGCCTGGTGGAGGCTGTAGAAGGCGGCCGAGGGTGTGGTCAGGGCGGACAGCTGGCCGACCTTGATCTCGTCGTCGGACACGCCGGGCGAGTCGCACTCGCCGCCGCTGCCGCCACTGGCGCCGCCGCCGGACCCGCCCCCGTCGGTGGATGGCTCGTCGCTGTCGCCGCAGGCTGCCAGCAGCAGCCCGGACACCACCAGAAGCGCCGTCAGGCGCCGCGCCGTCGTCACAGGTCTTCCCCCCGCTCATGGATCGCTATCTCTGTATCATTTAAAAGATACAGTGAACACGGAACCGGCGTCAACGTTCCGGTGGCGTGGGCGCTGCACGGAGTAACGCCCCTGTTGTGAGAAACTTTGTAGAGATGACCGGAAAGGTGGAGGAATGGCGACGAACGGCCGCTCCCAGAAGTCGGCACCACGGTTGAACCAGCAGCTCAGCCAACCCCGCGTGGCCGAGATGGTGGCCGACATCCTCCGGACCAGGATCGTCGACGGCGAGCTGGCCGACGGTGAGCTGCTCCCCAAGCAGGACGACCTGCTCGAGGAGTTCCCGGTGTCCCGGCCCTCCATCCGCGAGGCGATGCGCATCCTCGAGACCGAGGGGCTCATCAGCGTGCGCCGGGGCAACATCGGCGGCGCGGAGGTCCACGCCCCCACCGCCCACGGCGCCGCCTTCATGCTCGGCATGGTCATGCAGTCGAAGCAGCTCACGCTGAACGACCTCGGCCAGGCGCTGCGGATCCTCGAGCCGGCGTGCGCCGCGCTGTGCGCCGGCCGCAGCGACCGTCACACCGAGGTCGTGCCCCGGCTCCGGGAGGTCAACAAGGAGGCCGAGACGCACCTCGACAACGGCCCCGAGTTCACCGACCTGGCCCGCGTGTTCCACGACGAGATGGTCGGCTCGTGCGGCAACGTCACACTGATCCTGCTGGTGGGGACGCTGGAGACGCTGTGGTCCTACCACGAGTCGCGCTGGGCGGTCACGACCGATGCCGAGGGCCGCTACCCGGGGCTGAAGCTGCGTGAGGCGGTGCTCGAGGCCCACGTCCGCATCACCGACGCCATCGACAGCGGCGACGAGGACGCCGCCCACCGGGTCTCCCAGCGGCACATCGAAGAGGCCCAGGCCTACGTGCTCAACAACACGGGCAACCAGCGGGTCAACATCACCGGCCTGCGGTCACGGCTCGCCCCACGGCGCAGCCGGGGCCCGGACGGCGACCTCAGCTAGCTCGAAGCGGGGCGGCGGCCCGTCCTCGCGGGCGACGCGGCCCATGACCTCCAGCAGCGCCAGGTGCGCCAGCGTCTCGCCGTTGGCGGCCAGCTGCATGTAAGCGGGGATCTCGGCCCACGGGCGCGACCACGTGAGCTCCCCCGTCACGTCCCACGCGGTGGCGGCGGGCCGCTCCTGCAGCACGGCCTCGATCTCGGCCAGGCGAACGGCGTGGTGCTCCACCAGCTGGTCCACCCGCCGGTCGAGGCCGGCGAAGCGGTACTCGTGGGCCGGCAGCACCTCGTCGACCGGCAGGGCGCGCACCTTGGTCAGCGACCGCAGGAAGTCGCCAAGCGGGTCGGGGTGGCGCGACGAGTGCCGGGCCACGTGCGGCGAGATGCGGGGCAGCACGTGGTCGCCCGACAGCAGCAGCCTGCGATCCTCGCTGTAGAAGCAGACGTGGCCGGGCGAGTGCCCGGGGGTCCACACCGTGCGCAGGTCCCAGCCCGGCAGGTCGGGACGGTCGCCGTCGGTCAGCAGCACGTCGGGCTCGGCGAAGCCGCCGGGCCCGGTGATGGCCACGGGCACGGGTGGCATCCGGAAGGCCAGGGCGTCGGGCGCACCCGACTCCACCACGAGGTCGGCGCGCGACGAGAGCAGCGCCTCCAGCTCGCTGCCGTGGTCGCCGATGAGCGCCGCGTCCGCCGGGTGCAGGCCCACCCACGCGCCGGACGCGGCGCGCACCCGTCCCGCCAGGCCATGGTGGTCGGGGTGGACGTGGGTCACCAGCACGGCCTGCACGTCGGCGATGCTGCCGCCCGCCACCGCGAGCCCCGCGCCCAGGGCGTCCCAGGCCTCGTCGCAGTTCCAGCCGGCGTCGATCAGCGCCACGCCGTCGTCGAGCTCCAGGCAGTAGACGAGCACGTAGCGCAACGGGCTGTCGGGGATGGGCACCGGGATCGACCACAGGCCCGGCCGCACCTTCTCGACGTCGGGGATGACGCCGGCCTGCCAGGCCGCGTGCTGGTGGGTCCCGGTGACCTCGATCACGGGGCCGACGTCAGGTGGGCGAGCACCAGCGGCATCTCGCCCATGCCGTCGGTCGGCACCAGGTAGCCCGTCTCGTCGCGGATCTCGGCCATGTGGTCGCGCACGTGCTCCACGCTGAGGTCGGGGTGGTGGTAGCCGGGCGTGACGCCCACGAAGAAGCGACCCACCCGGCCGGCGGCCACGGTGAAGACCTCGCCGGTGACGTCGCAGTCGCGGTGGGCCAGCCAGCCGACCACGGGCGACACCAGGCGCGGGTCGAGGTGGTCGGACAGGTCGCCCAGCAGGTCCTCGGTCATGCGGGTGAGAGCCATCGGGGCGACGGCGTTGACCTTGATGTCGTAGCGGGCGCCCTCCAGCGCCAGCACGTTGGTCATGCCGACGAGGCCCATCTTGGCGGCGGCGTAGCTGGCCTGGCCGAAGTTGCCGAGGATGCCGCTGGCCGACGAGGTGAAGACCACGCGGCCGTAGCCCTGCTCGCGCATCAACCGCCACGCCGGGGAGGTGACCCAGAAGGCGCCGCGCAGGTGCACGTCGAGCACCGGGTCGACGTCGTCGGGCGACACGTTGTGGAACGCCTTGTCACGGAGGATGCCGGCGTTGTTCACCACGATGTCGACCCGCCCGAAAGCCTCCAGGGCGGCGTCGACGATCGCCTGGCCGCCCTCGGGCGTAGCCACCGTGTCGGCGTTGGCGACGGCTTCGCCGCCGGCCTTCTCGATCTCGGCCACCACGTCGGCGGCGGGGCCGGACGATCCGCCCGAGCCGTCGACCGCGCCGCCCAGGTCGTTCACCACCACCCGGGCGCCGCGCGCCGCCAGCAGCAGCGCGTGCTCGCGCCCCAGCCCGTGGCCCGCACCGGTGACGATCGCCACCTCCCCGTCGAAGCTTAAGGAGTCGCGCGGATAGGTCACGGTTGCTCGTCCTCGGCGCTGCGCGGCCGAGAGGTCAAACCATGCGCAAGCTTCCCGCTCTCGGCGCCTCCGGCACCGGGCCGCTCGGGCCACGCCTCGCCTGTCGGCTCGGCTCTTGTCTCAGCCATGCGCCCTGTCTCCCTCGCTCTTGCTGGTTCGGTCAACGGTCGACGACGTAGCCGGCGGCGTCGCGATCCCAGGCGCCGTCGGGCAGGCCCTGCGCCCGAAGCTCGTGCTTGAGCACCCGCCCGACGGCGTTCTTGGGGAGCCCGGCGCGCACGTCCACGTAGCGGGGCACGGCGAAGTAGGGCAGCCGCTCGCAGCAGAAGTCCATGAACGGCACCAGGTCGAGCGCCTCACCGGGCCGGACGACCACGCACACCATCACGTCGTCCTCGGACAGCTCGCTCGGCACGCCGATCGCCGCCACCTCGGCCACCGCCGGGTGTCGCAGGAGCGCCTGCTCCACCTCGAACGACGAGATGTTCTCGCCGCGGCGGCGCATCGCGTCCTTCTTCCGGTCGGCGTAGGTGAAGTTGCCGGCCGCGTCGAAGCTGCCCAGGTCGCCGGTGTGGAACCACAGGTTGGACAGCTGGTCGAGCGTGGCGTCGGGCCGCCCGTCGTAGCGCTCGAACATCACGTGCGGCTGCCGGGGCCGGCACACCACCTCGCCCACCGTGCCGGGCGGCAGCGGCGCGTCGTCCTCGTCGACGATGCGCACGTCGAACAGCGGGTTGGCGCGGCCCGACGCCCCGGGCGGGTTGTCGTCGTCCACCCCGGCGAGGGCCAGGGGGAAGGCCTCGCTGAGCCCGTAGACGGTGACGATCTTGCAGCCGTAGCGCTCCTCGATCGCGTGGTAGATGTCCTTCGGCACCGGCGCGGCCGACAGGAACCGGATGGGCAGCTCCCGGTCGCGGTCGGTGGCCGGCAGGTTCCACAGCATCACCACCAGCGCCCCGGCCAGCGCGATGCCCGACGCCCCGTAGCGCCGCACCTGGTCCCAGGTGTGGGTGACGCTGAACGTCTTCTCGAGCACGCCGGTGCCGCCGGCCAGCAGCGGCCCCAGCACCGTCCCGACCGCGGACAGGTGGAACAGGGGCAGCGGGCCGTACACGACCTCGCCCGGCTGGAGCTGCCAGCAGTCGACCATGGCCTGGGCCGCGGTCAGCAGGTAGTGCTGGGTGACCAGCGCCCCCTTCGACCGCCCGGTGGTGCCGGAGGTGAAGAAGATGGCGCCGGGCTGGTCCCAGGACGGCTCGGGCACGTCGTCGAGGCGGCCCACGTCGCCGGTGCCGAGCACCTCGATGGGCTGCACGTCGACCCCGGCCGGCGCGGCGGGGACGGTGACCGACTCGTCGTCCTGCCGCACCAGCACCGTGCGCAGGCTGGGGACGTCGGCCGCCACGGCGAAGAGGCGCTCGGCCAGGGAGGCGTCGACCGCCACGGCCTTCGTCCCGCTGTCGTGCAGCTGGTTGGCCAGGAAGTCGCCCCGGTAGGCGCCGTTGACCGGCACGGTGACGGCGCCGAGGTAGGCGCAGCCGAACCAGGTGGCCACCCACTCGGGCGACGTGCCCATGAAGATCGCCACCCGGTCGCCGGGGCCGATGCCGAGCGCCACCAGGGCCGCGGCCGCGGCCCTGGCCCGCGCCCGCATCTCGGCGTAGGTGATCGGCTCGTCGGACACGTGGAGGAACGGCTGGTCGGGACGCTTCCCGGCCTGCTCGTCGAGCACGGCCGGGATCGTCAGCCGGGCGCCCACGTCAGCCCTCCGGGTAGAAGCGCCGGGCCCAGCGCCGCAGGGCCGCGTAGTCGCGGGCCTCCTCCACGGCGAAGTTGGGCTTGTCCAGGTACTTCATGTTCTCCCAGGCGAAGAAGTCCTGCTTGATGATCTCCTGCTGGAGGGAGATCCAGCGGGCCGCCCGACCCTGGGGCACGTCGCCGGTGTCGCCCGGCTCCCGCACGCAGGACATCGTGTAGAAGTAGTCCGTGTAGTCCTCGTCGACGGGGGTGTGGCTGGTGATCTGCACCGACGCCAGCACCTCGCTGGGGAACCGCACGAAGCCGATGCCGAGGCCGTAGGTGTCGTAGACGACCGTGCCGTCGACGGGGCCGTCGGGGGTGAGCCAGGTGGTCTCGTGGGCGCCGCCGTAGTTCACGTCGACGGTGGCGTGCAGGTGGTACTCGTGCAGCTCGAACGACGTGGTCTGCGCCGGCCGGTCGCCGTGGTGCACCGGCATGATGTGGTACGGATCGGCGGCGTTCTCCACGATCATCTGCGGGTGCACCTTCACCCGGTTGATCATCCGGGAGTGCGGGTGCAGCGGGTAGTAGTCGCCCGTGTCGAGCTCGGGGACCTCAGGCAGGTGCCAGGTGGGGTCGCCGCCGTCGCGGTCGAACCACAGGAGCACCATCCCGCACCACTCGATGGTCGGGAAGGTGCGGATGCGCAGGTTCGGCTTGCACTTCTCCTTCGAGTACGGGATGGCGGCGTTGGTGCCGTCGCCGTTCCAGTGCCAGCCGTGCCAGGGGCAGACGATCTCCTCGCCCTCCACCCGGCCGCCCACGCCGAGGTGGCCGCCGAGGTGCAGGCAGTGGGCCTCCATCACCTGGACCTGGCCCGACTCGCCCCGGAAGCACACCAGCTCCTGGCCGAAGTAGTGGAGGCGCTTGACCTCGCCCGGCGCCACGTCGGTCGACCATGCGACCACGAACCACCCGGTGGGATAGCGGTACGACGACACGCCGAGCGGCGACTCCACCGGCACCTCGTTGACGATCGACATGGCAGCCCCCTGAGGTCTACGTACTAATCATTTATATGTTAGCAGTCGGCAGTATCGCCGGCGCTAGCGGAAGCCGCCGCCGTCGACGGCGATCCGCTGGCCGGTGATCAGTGCGCCCCGGTCCGACAGCAGGAACCGCACCGTGTCGGCCACGTCCTCCGGCTCCGCCACCCGGCCGAGGGCGACGCGGCGGTCGAGCTCGTGGATGTCGTCGACGCCGAACACGCCCTTCACCAGCTTGCGGCCCATGTCGGTGTTCATCAGGCCGGCGGCGACGACGTTCACCCGGATGCCGTTGCGGGCCTCCTCGTTGGCCAGGCTGTAGGCCAGCGCCTCCAGGGCCGCCTTGCCCATCGTGTAGGGCGCGGCGTTGGGGTCGTTGCTGCGGGTCGACTGGCTGGAGATCACCACCACGTCGCCGCGGGGCCGCTCCCGCAGGTGCGGCACCACCAGGCGGCACAGGTGGTGGGCGCCCAGGGCGTGCACGCCCATCACCCGGTCGAGGTCGACCGGGTCGGTGTCGGCGACGGTGCGCCCCCGGTTGCTCACCCCGGCGTTGTGGACGAAGGCGTCCAGCTGCCCGAAGGCGGCGATGACGGCCTCCACCAGCGCCGCGTCCTCCTCGGCGGACTCGACCGCCGCGGAGAACGCCACGGCCGTGCGGCCCAGCGCCTCGATATCGGCCACCGTCTCGGCGGCGGCCTCCTTGTCGCGGTGGTAGTTCACCGCCACGTCGAACCCGTCCTGCGCGAGGCCCACCGAGACGGCGCGGCCCAGGCCCCGCCCACCCCCGGTCACCAGTGCCACCCGACGCTCGTCGGTCATCCGTTGCCCTCCTGGAGTGGTGGTGGTCAGTCGAGGATCGTCGGGTCGCGGCGCAGCTCCCGCCGCGCCATCGCCTCGAACAGGCCGGTGAAGTTGTGGGTGTCGAAGAAGCTGCCGTAGCCGGCGGCCGCGTCGCGGTTCATCGGCTTCCCGCCTCCGGCTGCGGCAACGTGCCACGCCTGCCGGCAGCGCCACTCGAAGCCCATCGACCACAGGTACGCCTGCTCGACGTCCCGGGCCAGGATCAGCACGCCGTGGTTGGCGAGCAGGCCGATGTTGGCCTCGCCGATGGCCTTCACGGCCGCGGCCGCGTTGCCCCGGTCGTCGACCGCGCCCCAGTACTCGTCGTAGAGGGCGACCTCGCCGTGGTGGAAGGCGCTGCTCTGGTCGTAGATCTCCGGCACGCGGCCGATGTCGGACCAGATCGTGCCCCAGCGCGGGTGGTTGTGGACCGCGACGGTCACGTCCTCACGCGCCTTGTGCAGCTCGACGTGGAGGGTGATGGCGGGTGTGATCGTCCACTTCCCGCCGATCTCCTTGCCGTCGGCGTCCATGCGCATCACGTCGCTCGCCCGGATCTCGTCCCACGTCAGCCCGAAGGGGTTCACCAGGAAGGTGCCGTCGGGCTGCTTGTAGGTGATGTGGCCGGCGAGGTGGTCGTCGTAGCCCTCGGAGAACAGGCAGCGGGCCAGCAGCGCCAGCTCCTGCTCGGGCTCGAGGTCGGGCAGCGCCGGTGCGTACGGCTTGGTGACCTCCATCGGCTTCAGCTGGGTGGCCTGGCCCATGGTCACGACCTCCGGTCCACGATCGCCTGCAGGCGGGGGCCGTAGTAGCCCAGGGCGTTGTCGCCCAGGACCTTGCGCTCCTGGTCCTCGGGCAGCCCTCGTTCCCGCACCTCCTTGATGGCCCCCGGGTACACCGCGTCGTGGTGGGGGTAGTCGGAGGCGAACATCACGTTGTCGGCCCAGCCCAGGTCGAGCGCGGCCGCCAGGCCCGGTTCCTCGATCTCGAAGGTGAGCCAGGAGCGGCTGTTGATCACGCCCTTGGGGTCGCCGCCGGGGAAGTCGTCGGGCGACAGCTCGTAGTGCTCCTCGATGCGGTCGACCCAGGTGGGCGCCCAGCCGCAGCCGGCTTCGAGGAAGCCCATGCGCAGCTGCGGGAAGCGCTCGAAGATGCCGGCGAGGGTGACCACCAGCATCCCGGTCATCTGCTCGAAGACGTGGCTGATCACGTGGGCGCCGGCGTAGCTGGGCATGCGGTCCATGCCCACGGTGTCGATGCCCGACAGGTAGGCCTCGTGCAGGCCGACGGGCACGTCGAGGTCCTGGGCGGTGGCCCACAGCACGTCGAAGTCGGGGTGGTCGACGGTGCGGCCGCCGATCTTGTTGGGCCGCATCACGCCGGCGACGAAGCCGTGCTCGGTCACCGACCGCCTCAGCTCGGCGGCGGCCAGCCTGGGCTCGTGCTGAGGCAGCAGCGCCACGCCGACCAGCCGGTCGGGGTCGGTGGCGCAGTAGCTCGCCAGCCAGTCGTTGTAGGCGACGCACAGGGCGGCGGCGATGTCGGGGTTCTCGTGGAGGCCGAACATCATGCCGACGCTGGGGTACAGCACGGCGACGTCGATGCCCTCGTCGTCCATCACCTCGATGCGGACCTTGGGGTCGCGGCCGCCCTCGCGGCGCTCACCTCCGGCATTGACGTGGTTCTTGAGGCCGCCCGGGAAGGGGTACTTCGACCGCCAGAGCTTCCCCTCGATGCGGTACGTGACGTGGCCGTCGGCCTCGGCCACGAACTGCAGCGCCTGGTCGCGCATCGCTTCGGGGATGGCCCGCACCAGGGCGACCAGATCCTCCTCCACGTGGCCGTCGGCGTCGATCACTACGGACATGAGGTCCCCCGTCTGGTGAGCTGTCTACCGTTCTCTTTCTATCCTATAAATGATTCATACTCAAGACGGTTTGGGCAGGCGGCGGTGGTCCCAGGAGACGACGTCGGTGACCTCGATGCGGTAGGCCAGCCGCTTGGCGATCTGGGCGCGGACGGCGGCCCGGCCGGCGTCGTCGAGCGGTCCCTGGTAGCGGGACGTCACGTCGTAGGCCAGCTCCAGCCGGTGCTCGTCGTCGTCCAGCAGGTGGGCCCGGCCCCGGATCTGGGCGCCTCGCAGCTCCTCGTAGCGGTCGCCGTCCTCCACCAGGCAGGTGACCAGGGGATCGCGGGTGAGGTTCCGGTGCTTCTGCGAGCCGCGGTAGGTGAGGAACCCCGGCTCCCCGCCCACGAAGCCGTACCACATGGCCACCAGATGGGGTCGCCCGTCCGGCCCGGTGGTCGCCAGCGCCATGGTCTGGCGACCGTGGAGGAAGGCGTCGAGATCGCCGTCGGGCATCGTCACCCTCGATCGCTTGTGCCCGCTCACCGGACCGCCTCGGAGCCCCGGAGGTGGTCGAGGCCGAGCTCGGCGAGGATCTCGGCGGTGTGCTCCCCGGGGCGGGGGGCGGGCCGGCGGACGGCGCCCGGTGTGCGGGAGAACCGGGGGGCGGGCGCCGGTTGGGCGACGCCGGCCACGTCGACCCAGCTCTGCCGGGTGACGTGGTGCGGGTGGTCGCGCACCTCGGAGGGGGCCAGCACGGGGGCGAAGCAGACGTCGGTGCCGGCGAGGCGCTCCTCCCACTCGGCCCGGGTGCGCGTCCGCACCGCCGCGGCGACGCGCGCCCGCATCGTGGGCCACGACGCCCGGTCCCACTGGTCGGGCACGTCGTCGGTCAGCTCCAGCGCCGCCAGCAGCTGGGCGTTGAACTGCGGCTCCAGCGAGCCGAACGCCACCCACCCGCCGTCCGCGGTCTCGTAGGAGTCGTAGAACCAGGCACCGCCGTCGAGCGAGTTGGTCCCCCGCGCCTCGTTCCAGTCGCCGGTGGCGACCATCTCGTGGATCATCGTCATCAGCAGCGACGCGCCCTCCACCATGGCGGCGTCGACCACCTGGCCCTCCCCCGACCGCCGTCGCTCGGCCAGCGCCGCCAGGACGCCGACCGCCAGGAGCAGCCCGCCGCCGCCGAAGTCGCCCACGACGTTGAGCGGCGGCACCGGCGCCTCGCCTTCCCGACCCACCGTGCCCAGCACCCCGGCGAGGGCGATGTAGTTGATGTCGTGGCCCGCCATCGCCGCCCACGGCCCGGTCTGGCCCCAGCCGGTCATGCGCCCGTAGACCAGTGCCGGGTTGCGGCCCAGGCACACGTCGGGGCCGAAGCCGAGCCGCTCGGCGACGCCCGGGCGGAAGCCCTCCAGCAGGATGTCGGCCTCGTCGGCCAGGTGGAGCAGCACGTCGAGGCCGTCCGGGTGCTTGAGGTCGACGGCCACCGAGCGGCGGCCCCGTCCCAGCAGCGGCGGCCCGGCCACGTCGACCTCGGCGGCCCGGTCGACCCGGACCACGTCGGCCCCGAGGTCGGCCAGCACCATGGCGCAGAACGGCGCCGGCCCGATCGACGCCACCTCCACCACCTTGATCCCGTCCAGCGGACCCATCGTCCCGACCCTCAGCCCTTGGGCAGGCCCAGGGCCCGCTCGCCGACGATGTTGCGCTGCACCTCGGACGTGCCGCCGTAGATGGTCGCCCCCAGGCCCTCGAAGTCCTCGAACAGCAGCTCGGCGTCGGCCACCGCGGCCGGCCCGGCGGCCTCGATGGCGAACTCCCAGGTGCGCTGCAGCGCCTCCGAGCCGAACAGCTTGAGCATGAGGAACTCGCGGCTGCGCCCGCCCCGCAGCTCGTTGGTCACCGCCCGGTAGCCGGTCAAACGGATGGCCGCGGCGTCGGCGGCCCGCCGCCCCAGGTCGACCAGCAGGTCGTCGCCCGGCCCACCGTCGATGCTGGCCATGGCCCAGGCCGCCCGGTCGAGCCCCCGCTCGACGTCGACCCAGTTCATCACCCAGATCATGTCCCGCTCGTGGTTGAGCGAGGCCATGGCCACGCCCCAGCCGTCGTTCTCGGCGCCCAGCAGGTTCTCGACCGGCACCTCGACGTCGTCGAAGAACACCTCGCAGAACACGTCGGAACCGTCCGACGCCATGCGGATGGGCCGGGCCGTCACGCCCGGGCTGTCGAGGTCGGCGAGCAGGCAGCTGATGCCCCGGTGCTTCGGCGCCTCGGGGTCGGTGCGCACGTAGAGCGTGGCGAAGCGGCTCTCGTGGGCCTGGGTGGTCCAGATCTTCTGGCCGTTCACCACGTAGACGTCGCCGCGGCGCACCGCCTTCGTGCGCAGGCTGCCGAAGTCGGAGCCGGCGTCGGGCTCCGACATGCCCAGCGCCCACCACTCGTCGCCCCGCAGCAGCGGCACCAGGTAGCGGTCCTGCTGGGCGTCGGTGCCGTGCTGCCGGAGCCCCGGCGCCACCACGTTGGGGCCCTGGATGTTGGGCAGCTTGGGCGCCGCCTGCTCGGCCGCCTCCAGGCGGATGGTCAGCGTCTCCAGCGACCCGAGGTCCTGGCCGCCCAGCTCCGGCTCCCACTGGGGCATCAGCCAGCCGGCCTCGAACGCCTCGCGCTGGTGGGCGCGGCGCAGGCCCCAGTCCTCGCGGTAGTGGGCGTAGCGGTCGTGGTAGTCGGCGGGCAGGAAGTCGTCGAGCCACTTGCGGTAGCGCTCCCGCACCTCCCGCTGGGCGTCGGTCTCGGTGACGTCCATCAGGCCACTCCCTGCAGGTAGGCCTGGCCCGCCTGGCGGTAGAGGCTGCGCCGGTCGCCCAGGCAGAGGGCGCCCTGGCGGGCCCGGCGGGTGTAGAGGTGGAGGTCGTGCTCCCAGGTCATGGCGATGGCGCCGTGCACCTGCACCGCCGACTTGGCGGCGAAGATCGCCGCCTCGCTCGCCGCGGCCTTGGCCATCGCCGCGGCGCCCGAACGCTCCCGCGACGACGAGCCGGCGTCGTCGAGCAGCATGGCGGCGTTGTAGGTGAGGGTGCGGGCCCGCTCGGTGGCGACGAACACGTCGGCGAGGCGGTGCTTCACGGCCTGGAAAGCGCCCAGCGGGCGGCCGAACTGCGTGCGCGACGACACGTGCTCCACGGCGATCTCGAGCACCTTGTCGCACACGCCGACCAGCTCGGCGGCAGCCACCGTGCGGGCGGCATCGACGCCAGCCCCGGGGTCGACCTGGGCCACCGCGGCCGGATCGAGCGCGACCCTGTCGAGGTGGACGTCGGCCAGCGGGCGGTTGGGATCGACCGACTCCACGGGCTCGACGCGCACGCCGTCCCGGGTGGCGGGGACCACGGCGACGACCGGCCCGTCCGGGCTGGTCGCTGTGACGACCAGCGTCTCGGCCCGGGTCCCGTCGGTGACCAGGCGCTTCGTCCCCGACAGCGTGGCGCCGTCCCACGTCGCCCCGGCGGCCAGGTCGCCGTCGCGAGGGTCCGGGCCGGCGAGCGCCACCGTGGTGACCGTGCCGCCGGCGATCGCCGCCAGCACCGCGTGGGCGGCGGGGGTGTCGACGGTGGCCAGCAGCGGCACGGCCAGGCCGGCGCTGCTGAGGAACGGGGCGGGCAGCACGTGGCGACCGGTCACCTCGGCCAGCGCCACCAGGTCGACCACGCCGAGGCCGAGGCCGCCGTCGTCCTCGGGCACCGCCAGCGCGGGCCAGCCCAGGCCGACGATGGTCGCCCACAGCGGGCGCCAGGCGTCGGGGTCGTCGATGCCGGCCCGCACCACGGCGGGGCCGGACTCGGCGGCGAGGACGTGTTCGGCGGCGTCGCGCAGGCTCTGCTGGTCGTCGTCGAAGCCGAAGTTCACGGCAGGTCGATCGTCACGGCGCGGCGCACGAAGTACCAGCCGCCCCGCTCGTACACCAGCTCGTCGGTGTAGCGGCCCACCAGTCGCACGATCGGGTCGACGGCGTCGCCGTTGGTGCCCGGGGTCCCGGGCTTGAGCACCAGCACCCGGCACTCCTGGCGGGCGGTCACCCCGTCGACCTCGACGATGGCGTCGGTCGTGACGTGGACGACGTCGTGTGGCGCGTCGCGGAAGAAGGCGCGCAGGGCGCCGTGGCCGACGATCGGGTCGCGGCCGGGCAGCTCGAACACACCCTCGGTGAGGAAGGTGGCGACCCAGCCCTCCCGGTCGCCCGAGTCGTAGGCCCGGCCGTAGCGAGCGGTGAGGTCACCGATCGCCAGGCGGCTGGCCACGACGTGGAGGGTCGTCTCTGCCTGATAGGTCATCGCCACGTGTCGCGCTCCTGACATCACCCGTTTGCCCCGGATCGCTTTCATTGTAAAGATACATACTTAATGCGGTCAACCACGGTGGTGAAGGTCGGGCTCCCGCTGACGGTCGATCCCCCCGACATCCCGGAGCTCGCCCGGCGGGCCGAGAGCCTCGGCGTCGAATCGCTGTGGATCTTCGAGCACCTCATCTGGCCGGTGGAGTTCCACCACCGGTACCCGTACACGGACAGCGGCGTGCCGCCGGTGCCGTCGCGGGTGCCGACCCACGACGCCTGGGTGCTCCTGGCCTCGGTGGCGGCCGTGACCTCCACGGTGCGGCTGGGCTCGAGCGTCTACATCCTCCCGCTGCGCGACCCGCTGGTCACCGCCCGGGCCGTGGCCACGCTCGACGTGGTGTCGGGCGGTCGGGCGATCCTCGGCGCCGGCGTCGGCTGGATGGCCGAGGAGTTCGAGATCGAGGGCATCGACTTCGCCTCCCGCGGCCGGCGCACCGACGAGATCGTGGCGGTGCTGCGGTCGCTGTGGCACCACGAGGTCACCGAGTACCACGGCGAGCACGTGGACCTGCCGCCGGTGTACTTCGAGCCGAAGCCGCCCCAGGGCGCCGGGCTGCCGATCGTGTTCGGGGGCGAGTCGCCACCGGCGTTGCGGCGGGCGGCCCGGCTCGGCGACGGGTGGATCGGCATGCGGCACACGCCGGAGTCGGCCCGCGAGCGCGTGGACCGGCTGACGGCGCTGCGAGCCGACGCCGGTCGCTCGGACCTCCCGTTCGAGGTGACGATCGGGGCGTCGTGGCCGCTCACGGCCGATGACCTGGCGGCGTTCCGGGAGGCCGGGGTCGACCGGGTGTCGGTCCGCCCCTGGGGCCGCGGCGTGTCGTGGCAGGAGGGCCTCGACGTCCTCGCCCCGCTGCTCGCCTGAAGAGCGCCTGCCGAACGGTCAGATGCGGGCGGTGCGACCCGACCAGTAGCGCTCGCGCAGCTCCCGCTTGTAGAGCTTGCCGGTGGGCAGCCGGGGCAGCTCGTCCATGAAGTCGACCGACCTGGGGCGCTTGTAGGCCGCCAGGTGCTCGCGGCACCAGGCCAGCAGCTCGGCCTCCAGCTCGGGCCCGGGCGCGATCCCCGGCGCCGGCTCCACCACGGCCTTCACCTGCTCGCCGAACTCGTCGTCCGGCACCCCGAACACGGCAACGTCGGACACGCTCGGATGCATGACCAGGGCGTTCTCGATCTCCTGGGGGTAGATGTTGACCCCGCCCGAGATGATCATGAACGCCTTGCGGTCGGTGAGGTAGAGGTAGCCCTCGTCGTCCATGCGACCGACGTCGCCCAGCGTCGACCAGGCGGGGTGCAGCGGGTTGAGGGTGCCCACGGTCTTGTCGTGGTCGTTGTGGTACTCGAAGGGCAGCCCGCCGGCGCCCTCGAAGTAGACGAGGCCCTCCTCCCCCACGGGCAGCTCCGCGCCGGCCTCGTCGCAGATGTGCACCGGCGGCCCCAGCGGGCGACCCACCGAGCCGGGGTGCGCCAGCCACTCGTCGGAGTGGATGAGGGTGACGCCGTTGCCCTCGGTGCCGGAGTAGTACTCCAGCAGGACCGGGCCCCACCACTCGATCATCTGCTGCTTCACGGGCACCGGGCACGGGGCGGCGGCGTGGACCGCGAGCTGCAGCGACGACACGTCGTAGCGGCGGCGGGCCGCCTCGGGCAGCTTGAGCATCCGGACGAACATGGTGGGCACGAACTGGGCGTGGGTGACGGCGTGACGCTCGATCAGGGCCAGCGCGTCCTCGGCGTCGAAGCGCTCCATGGCCACGACCGTGCCGCCCATCGCCTGCACCACGGTCGAGAACACCAGGGGTGCGGCGTGGTAGAGCGGTGCCGGCGACAGGTAGACGGTGTCGGCGTCGAGGCCGTAGAGGTCGGGCATGAACGGGACGAAGCTCGGGTTGCCCTCCTCCACCGCCCGGCCGGTGAGCGGGCGCTTGATGCCCTTGGGCCGCCCGGTGGTGCCCGAGCTGTAGAGCATGAAGTCGCCGAGGGGCTGCTCGGCCAGCGGCTCGGGCGACTGGCCGGCCAGCGCCGCCTCGTAGTCGGCGTGCCCGGCGACGGGGCCGCCCACCGCGTGGCGGTGTTCGATCTCGGGGGTCGACGCCGCGATCTCCTCGGCCACCGCCCGCCGGGTGGCCGAGGTGACCAGGGCGCGGGCGCCGCAGTCGTTCACGATGTAGGCGGCCTCCTCCGCGGTGAGGTAGGAGCTGACCGTGGTCAGGTAGAGGCCGGAGCGCAGGGCGGCCCACGCCACCTCGAAGTAGGCGGAGCGGTTCTCCATGAACACGGCCACGTGGTCGCCGGGGCGGAGGCCGGCGGCGTGCCACAGGTGGGCGAGCCGGTTGGAGCGCTCGTCGAGCTGCCGGAAGGTGACGGTCTCCCCGCTGGCGCCCATGACCAGAGCGGGCTTGTCGGGGTGCGTGGCAGCGTGGATTCCCGGATGCACCTAACAATTGTATCTTTTAGACGATGGCTGATGTCGAGACCTCGCTGGACGACGGCGTGCTGGTGTGCCGCCTCAACCGCCCCGACGCGGGCAACCCACTGACCGGGCCGCTGCTGCGGGCGTACGTGGAGGTGCTGGAGGAGGCCCGGACCGACGACGCCGTGCGGGTGGTGGTCACCACCGGCAGCGGGCGGATGTTCAGCGTGGGCGGCGACCTCGGCGACGTCTCGGCGCCGCCACCCGACGCCTCGCTCAGCGACCTGCTCCACGCGAACTACGGCGACCTCGAGGATCTCGCGCTGGCCGACCGGCGGGTCGACCGGCTGGGGCCGGGCCGCCAGACGCTGGCGATCCGCAACTTCGAGAAGCCGACGATCGCCGCGGTCAACGGGCCGGCGGCCGGCGGGGGGTTTGCCGTGGCGATGCTCCACGACTTCCGCGTCGCGTCGGCGCGGGCCCGGTTCACCACGGCGTTCATCCACCTGGGGCTGGTGGCCGAGATGGGCCTGAGCCAGACGCTGCTGCGGGCCGTCGGACCCGAGGCGGCGATGGAGCTGTTCCTCACCGGCCGCCAGGTCGGCGCCGACGAGGCCCGGGACCTGGGGCTCGTGGGCCGGGTGGTGGAGCCGGAGTCGCTGCTCGACACCGCCCTGGAGCTGGCCACCCGCCTCGCCGCCCAACCCCCGCTGGCGGTGCAGCTGGTGAAGCGGACCCTGCTGCGGGCCTGGGACACCACGTTCGCCGACCAACTCGACGTCGAGTGGCCCTACCAGGTCGCCGCGTTCGCCGGCGAGGAGGCCCGCCAGGCGACCGCGGCGTTCGTCGCAGGCCGACGCCGGCGTTGATCGCCCGTCAGCGCTTCACCGTGTAGCCGGCGGCCTCGCGGTCCCAGGTCCCCGGCGTCACGCCCCGGTCCCGCAGGTCGCCCTTGAGCACCTTGCCCGACGCGTTCATCGGGAAGGCGTCGAACAGCTCCACGTAGCGGGGCACGGCGAAGTACGGCAGCCGCTCCACGCAGTGGTCCAGCAGGTCCCGGAACGGCAGCACCGCGTCGGGCTTGAGCACCACGCACACCTTCACGTCGTCCTCGCCCAGCTCGCTGGGGACGGCCACCACCGCCGCCCCGGCCACGGCCGGGTGCCGCAGCACCGCCTGCTCCACCTCGAACGACGAGATGTTCTCGCCCCGGCGGCGCAGGGCGTCCTTCTTGCGGTCGACGAAGGTGAGCCGCCCCTCGGCGTCGAGCCGGCCCAGGTCGCCGGTGTGGAACCACAGGTTGCGCCAGCGCTCGACGGTCGCCTCCCACTGGCCCAGGTAGCCGTCGAACATCACGTGGGCGCGGCGGGGCCGGCACACGATCTCGCCGACCGTGCCGGGCGGCAACGCCTGGTCGTCCTCGTCGAAGATCGCCACCTCGAAGTGGGGGTTGGCGCGGCCCGACGTGCCCGGCGCGGCCTCGTCGTCGTTGCCGGCCAGGGTCATCGGGAACGCCTCGGTCATGCCGTAGCTGGTGAGGATGCGGCAGCCGTAGCGCTCGGCGACGATCGGGTAGAGGTCGTCGGGGATCGGCGCCGACGAGATGAACCGCAGCGGCAGGTCCCGGTCGCGGTCGTCGGGCGGCAGGTTGACCAGCATCCGCACCATCGCCCCGGCCAGCAGGGCGCCGACGGCCTCGACGCGGCGGATGCGGTCCCAGCAGTGGGTGAAGCTGAACACCGGATCGAGGGCGCCGACCGCACCCGACGCCAGCGGCCCCAACACCGTGCCGATGCAGGAGATGTGGAACAGGGGCAGCGGCCCGTACACGACCTCGCCCGGCGCCACGCCCCACGACGCCGCGATCGACCGCCCGGCGTCGACCAGGTACTGGTGGCTGGCCAGCGCGCCCTTCGACGGCCCGGTGGTCCCCGAGGTGTGCATGATCGCCCCGGGCTCCGACCACGTCGGCGCCCGCCCGCCCCGCACGGCGTCGCCGTCGCCCTCGCTCAGCGCCGCGGTCGACACCACGGTGAGGCCCGGCGGCAACGGCACGTCGGTCGCCCCTCCCGCCGACGACGGGTGGACCAGCACCGTCCGCAGCTGCGGCAGCTCGGCCACCACCGCGGCCAGCCGGGGCACCAGCGCCTCGTCCAGCACCACCAGCGTCGTGCCGCTCTCCCGCAGCTGGTTCGCCAGGAAGTCGCCCCGGAAGGCGGTGTTCACCGGCACCACCACGGCCCCGAGCCGGCTGGCGCCGAACCAGGCGTCGAGCCACTCGGGCGCGGTCTCCATGAAGATCGCCACCCGGTCGCCGTGGCCGACCCCCAGCTCGGCGAGGACGTTGGCGGCCCGGATCGACCGGACCGCCAGCGCCTCGCCCGTGATCGCCTCGTCGCCGACGTGGAGGCACGTTCCGGTCGGGTCGCGCTCGGCCCGCCGGTCGATCACCTCGGGGATCGTGAGCCGCTCGCCCACCGCCTGCCACCGGGTCGACATCCGGCCCCTACCCGACCACGTCGCCGCAGAGGGCCTCGCCCTCGGTCAGCGGCACGAACTCGCCGCCCTCGATCCGCACGAAGTGCAGGCACCGCAGCAGCGGCTGGGCGAAGCCCTCCTCGAAGTCGAGGGCGGGGTTGAGCACGCCGCCGGCGTCGTAGTCGTCGACCTGGCGCAGGTTCTCGACGAACGCCTCCCGGGTGGGACACTCGGCCCCGGCCTCCTCCAGGCCCCGGATCAGCACGTCGGCACCCAGGTACCCGGCCACCGTCTCGGCGCTGCGGGGCGCGTCGGGGGCGTACTGCTCCAGCGCGTCGAGGATGCGCCGGTGGCCCTCCACCTCCTGCTCGAAGGGCACGAAGTTGAGGGAGAACACGAGGCCCTCGGCCGCCTCGCCGGCCTGGTCGATGGTCGCCGGGCTGTAGCCGGCGGGCAGCAGCGCCACCTTGGGCTCGACGCCCGCCTGGCGGATCGCGGCGTAGGCGGGCACGGCGGAGGGCGTCGGGATGGGGATGAACACGCCGTCGGCGCCGCTCTCGGCCACCTCACCGGCCTGCTGGGTCCACTCGACGTTCGACGCCGGGGCGTCCAGCGACTTGAGCACCACCTCGCCGCCGGCGGCCTCGAACGACGCCGCGCCCTGCTCGGCCGCGGCCTGCGTGCCGGGCGTGGAGTAGGCGATCACCGCCAGCTTGGTGACGCCCTGGTCGACGAGGAAGTCGCCGATGGTGGTGGTGGCCACCGGGTCGGGCGAGTTGCTGCCCAGGCCGCCGAACATGTTGTCGTACATGCCCCACTCGGGGTTCACGTTGTAGCCGGCGACCGGGATGCCCTCCTGGTTGAGGTACTCGGCGAAGCCGGCGGTCACCGTGGAGGCCACGAGCATCGCGTACACGCCCTCCTCCTCGACCAGGCGTCGGGCGGCCGACAGCCCGGCGTTCACCTCGGTGCCGTCGTCCGCGGACTCGATCGTGATCTCGCGCCCGCCGACGCCGCCGGCCGCGTTCTGCTCCTCGATGCGGGCGGTCCAGCCCGACGCCACCGGACCGTAGAAGGGTGCGTACGGACCGCTCAGCGCGGTGAGCGCACCGATCTTGATCTCGTCGTCGGAGATGCCGGGGACGTCGCACTCGCCGCCGCTCGACCCCCCGTCGCTCCCGCTGCTGCTCCCGCCGGCGCTGTCGTCGTCCGCGTCGCCGCAGGCCGCGGTGGCCGCCAGCAGCACCGCCACCAACGCCACGGCCCAGGCCGGCCTCCACGTGCTGTCGCTCTTGCCCACGGTTTCCCCTCGCTCTCGCCGGGTGGATTCAGATCGCTGCCGCCGACAGGGGCTCGCGGAGGCGGTCCCCGAAGAAGCCGAAGGCGTTGTCGGACAGGAGCTTCCGCAGCAGCTCGTCGTCGAGGTCGCTCCCGCGCACCTTCTCGACGGCTCCCGGGAAGGTGGCGTCGAAGTGCGGGTAGTCGGACGCGAAGCACACGTTGTCGGCCCACCCCAGCTCGCAGGTCGAGCGCAGCGCCGGCTCGTCGAGCTCGAAGGTGAGCCAGGTGCGGGTGCGCAGCGCCTCGGCGGGGTCGCCGCCCCGGAAGTCGTCGGGGGCGAGCTCGAAGTGCTCGGAGATGCGGTCGACCCAGGTGGGCGCCCAGCCGCAGCCGGCCTCGAAGAAGCCGAGGCGCAGGTCGGCGTGGCGGGCGAGCGGGCCGGACAGCCCGACCACCAGCATCGACGACATCTGCTCGAAGACGTGGCTCATCACGTGGCAGCCGGCGTAGGTCGACATCCGGTCGATGCCGATGGTGTCGATGCCGTGGTTGTAGGCCTCGTGCAGCACGACGGGGGCGTCGAGGTCGGCGGCGACCTCCCACAGCACCTCGAAGTCGGGGTGGTCGACGGTGCGGCCGCCGATCTTGTTGGGCCGGACCATCCCGGCGACGAAGCCGTAGTCGTCGACCGCCCGCTGCAGCTCGGCGGCGGCGAGGCGGGGCTCCTGCTGGGGCAGCACGGCCACGCCGAACAGCCGGCTCGGGTCGGCCGCGCAGTACTCGGCGAGCCACTCGTTGTAGGCGCGGCACATGGCGGCGGCGATGTCGGGGTTCTCGTACCAACCGAAGAGCAGCGCCGCGCTGGGGAACAGCACGGTGGCGGCGAGGCCCTCGCTGTCGAGCACCTCGAGGCGCACGTGCGGGTCGCGGCCGCCCTCGTTGTGCTGGCCGCCGGCGGCGACGGCGTTGGTGCGGCCGCCGGGGAAGGGGTACTTCGAGCGCCAGACCCGCCCCTCCAGCTCGAAGGCGACGTGGCCGAGCGGCCCTTCGGCCAGGAACCGGGGAGCGAAGGGCCGCATGCTCGGCGGCAGCAGCTCGGTGATGCGCTCGAGATCCTCCTCGACGTGCCCGTCGGCGTCGACGACCGGGTAGTCCTGGGCCTCATCCTCGATCTGCTCCATCATCTATATATTAGTAATGATGCAGCCTTTGCGTGTCAACCGTCACATCCGCGGCGCGGGCGGCTGGTAGAGCGGGCTGTGCACGAACATCCCGCCGTCGACCGCCACCGTGTGGCCGGTCAGGTAGGCGGCGTCGTCGGAGGCCAGGAACGCCACCGCCCGGGCGATGTCGTCGGGCCCGGCGACGTCGGGCGTGAGGTGGGCGTCCCGGAAGCGGCGGAGCTGGTCGTCCGACAGGCGGGCCTGCGCGGCGTCGGTCAGGACCAGGCCCGGCGCCACCGCGTTGCAGCGGATGCCCTGCTTGCCGTACATCGTGGCCACGTAGGCGGTGAGCGCGCCGACCGCGGCCTTGGAGGCGCCGTACGACGCGGCCGTCGTCGCCGCCGACCAGGCCGCGCCCGAGCTGGTGTTGACGATGGCCCCGCCCGGGTACCCCGGGTTCGCCAGCATCCGCGGGATGGCGTGCTTGCAGCCCAGCAGCACGCCGCGGGCGTTCACCGCCATCGTGCGGTCCCAGACCTCCACGTCGAGGTCGACGATGCCGCGGTCGCGACCGAGGACGTCGGGGCCCAGCGCGGCGGCGTTGTTGTGGAGCACGTCGAGGCGACCGAAGCGCTCGACGGCGGAGGCGATCATCTGCACGACCGACGCCTCGTCGGCCACGTCGACCCGGTGGGCGTGCGCCGCCCCGCCCCGGCCGACGATGTCGGCCGCCACCTCCGCCGCGCCGTCGGCGTCGAGGTCGGCCACCACCACGGCGGCCCCCTCGGCGGCCAGCAGGCACGCCGTCGACCGGCCGATCCCCGACGCCGCGCCGGTCACCACCGCCACCCGATCCTCGAAGCGACCGCCCGCCATCGTCAGAGGACGTGCTCGGTGACGAGGTAGCCGGCGGCGGCGCCGACGAACCGGGCCACGTCGTCGCCGATGGCCCGCATGCCCTCCGGCGAGTCGTACATGCGGGTCACCAGGTCGTGGGCGGACGCGAAGTGCAGCTCGGCGAGGCCGACCACCGGATCGCCGGTCGCAGCGGCGAGGCGGGCGGTCACGGCGTTCTGCACGTAGCGGGTGGCGCCGACGTGGTGGCGCAGGGCCAGCGGGCCGTGCCGGTTCCGCCAGTGGTCCACGAACTGCTCGACGGTGAGGCCCGGGGTGCGCTCCACCAGGTAGACGATCTTGATGCCGGGCGTCGGCCCGCCGGCGGGCCCGGGACGCCCGTGGTCGCGCTGGATCACCTCGTCGACCACGTAGGCGGCGTGGAGGCCGAGGTCGGGCGTCGCACCCCAGGCGGCGACGACGCCGTCGACCCGGCCGGGCTCGGGCCACAGCTCCACCAGCGCGTCGAGCGGCGGGGCGTCGCGGGTGGGCAGGCCCGACCCGGCGACGGGCGGCTGGTCGACCAGGTCGACGACGCAGCCCCGGCCCGACGATCCCTCGGCGGCGGCCCCCTCGAGGACGCGGCGGGCGAAGGCGTCGGCGTCCTGGTCGGCCGGGCGGCGCAGGGTCAGGAACAGCTTGTGGCGATGGATCAGCTCGTCTGTTGAATCAATGCAAGGATTATGACCACAGCCATCGCTCCTGGCCAGCCTCTTCGGTTCCTCCTGGTCGGAGGACGGGCGCGGACATGAGCCGCTAGCGTCCGTACGGATGTTCCGGAGCCGGCGCCGCGTGGTCTTCGCCTGCGTGGCGCTCGCGATGCTGTTCGCCGCTGCGCTGCAGGGTGGCGGACCGTCGGATGCCGGCGGCCGGGACCAAGGTGCCGAACCCGGCGCGACCGCGCTGGTGGGCTCGGCTACAGCCGGGGTCGTCGTCCCGGCCACCCGGCTCGGGACGTCGCTGGTCACCGACCACGTCGTCGAGGTCCGGTGGGCGAAGTTCGACGCCGCGGCGCTGGCCGCCGCCCTCGGGCTCGGCATCGCCGCCCTCGCCTGGTGGCTCAGCCGCCGCGACGGCGCCGCCGACGCGCCCCGGCCCCGCCGTTCACCGGCGACGCTCCGCGCGCCACCTCTGCCGCTCCTCGCGTAGGTCCCGGGCCCTACCTGGCTGCTGACCGGTAGGGCGTCGCGCGCCCCGGCGCGCCCAGGTGAGTGACGAGTGAAGGAACCCAGACGATGAGTGACAACCCCGCGCACCAGCCGTCCCTGACGGCCGTCGTGGACCAGGCGCTGCCCGGCATCGGGCACCGCTACGAGATGCGAGCGGTCGACGGCGGCCGGGTGGTGGTGGTCGTGCACCACTCGGGGCGGCGCGACCTGTACGTCTTCGCCCCGGGCGGCGACGAGCCGGAGACCGTCGTGACGCTGAGCGACGCGCAGGCCCGGACACTGGGGGCCGTCCTCGGCGGCGCCTTCTTCAAGCCCGCCGTGGTCGAGGAGATCGAGGCCGTGATCGGGGGCCTGCTCATCGACTGGCTGACCCTCGAACCCGACGCCCGCGGGACCGGGTCGACGATCGGGGAGCTGGAGATCCGGCGGCGGACCGGGATGACGGTGGCCGCCATCCTGCGTGACCACACCCCGCTGATCGCACCGGAGCCCAGCGAGCGGCTCGAGGCCGGGGACCAGCTGGTGGTCATCGGCCGCCGGGAGGACCTGCTCCGGTTCCGGCGCCACGTGGTGGACCCGCGTGGGTGACGCCCTCGTCGGGATCGGCGGTGCCTTCCTCGCCGCCGGGTTGTTCGGGCGGATGGGTCGCCGGATCGGGCTGCCGACGATCCCGTTCTTCATGGTCGCCGGCATCCTGTTCGGCCCCAACACGCCCGGGCTCGTGGTCGTCGAGCACCCCGAGCAGCTCGAGCTCCTCGCCGCGCTCGGCCTGATCCTGCTGCTGTTCCACCTGGGCCTCGAGTTCTCGCTCGGCGACCTGATCGACGGCGGACGCGGACTCCTCCTCGCCGGTGGCGTCTACCTGCTGCTCAACGTGGGCGCCGGGCTCGCCTTCGGGTTGGCGCTGGGCTGGGGGACGAGCGAGGCCTTCGTCATCGCCGGAGCGGTCGGGATCTCGTCGTCGGCGATCGTCACCAAGCTGCTCATCGAGCTGCGCCGCCTCGCCAACCCGGAGAGCCGCACCATCCTCGGCGTCACCGTCGTGCAGGACATCTTCCTGGCCCTCTACCTGGCGCTGCTCCAGCCCGTGCTCGGCGACGCCACCACCGCCACGGATGCGGTGGTGCAGTTCCTGGTCGCCTTCGGGTTCCTCGTCGGTCTCGGGGCCGCCGCCCGCTGGGGCACCGCGGCGGCGAACCGGCTGGTCGCCGCACCCGACGACGAGCTGCTCACGGTGTGCTTCGTCGGCCTCGCCGTGCTCGTCGCCGGCATCGCCGCGGAGCTCGGCGTGTCCGAGGCGATCGGCGCGTTCGGTGTCGGCATCGTCCTGGCCGAGAGCCAGGCCGCCGAGCGGATCGAACGCCTCGTGCTGCCGCTGCGCGACGCGTTCGCGGCGGCGTTCTTCTTCGCCTTCGGGCTCAGCATCGACCCCGGCGACGCCGGCCGGGTGGCGGCCCCGGTGCTCGCCGCCGTCGGCCTGTCGGTCCTGTTCAACGTCGCCGCCGGGCTCACCATCGGCCGGCTGGGGGGCGCCAGTCGTCTCGGTGCCACCAACATCGCGTTGACGCTGCTCGGCCGGGGCGAGTTCTCCCTCATCCTCGCCACCCTCGCCACCGCGGCCGGGCTCGACGATCGGCTCGGACCGTTCGTCGCGCTCTACGTCCTCGTCCTGGCCGTGCTGGGCCCGCTGCTCACCGCCCAGTCCCGGCGCATCGCCACCTGGCTGCCGGTCCGCCTCGAACCGGTCCCCGCCACCCAACCGCCATGACCATCCGCCCCGGCATCGTCGGCGTCGTCGTGGCCGCCCTGTTCTGGGCCGTGGCCACGGCCGTCGTGATCCCCGCGCTCCGCACCCCGTCCTACGTCGACGGCATCACCGTCGACAACCCCCATCCCTGGGACGTCCACGTCGAGGCGACCGACGGGGACCGGGCCGGCTGGGTCGGCATCGGGGGCGTCGCGCGCGACCACGAACGCACCGCCACCGACATCGTCGACCAGGGCGACACCTGGATCCTCCGCTTCGCCTACGGCGGCCAGGTCGCCGAGGCCCGGCTCAGCCGCGACCAGCTCACCCAGGACGGCTGGCACGTCACCGTGCCCGACGAGCTCGCCGATCGCCTCCGGGCCGCCGGCATCCCCGAATCACCCCGCTGACACAGGAGCCCGACCACGTGGCCGGAACCACCACCACCCTGATCGCCTACTACCTGGGCCTCGGGTTCGTCATCTTCCTGGGATGGGCCGCGGCCGTCCCCGACCGCCGGCTCGACGGACCCACCGCCCGCCGCTACCTCCGCTGGACCACCGTCACCGCCGTCGTCGGGCTGCTCCACCCCGCTCTCGCCCTCGGCGCGAGGGACATCGTCGGCCAGGTCGGCATCGAGATGCCCGACGACGACCCCACCCTCCACCGCCACCAGCAACGAGCCGCCCGCACGACCAACGCCATCGCCGTCGTGTCCGCCATCCCCGCCGCCGCCCTCGTCATCGCCACCGGCCTCATGTGACCGGGTGACGCGACTACGTCGGAGGGGGCCGGTAATCGATCCGGCGGTCGACGCCCAGGTAGACGTCCATGCAGGACACGCCCTAACCCCTGAGGCCGAACCGAACTCTCCTTCTGGCAGGATTATCGGGATGAGGGTGGCTGGGGAGCGACGGTGCCGGTGGCCGGCCGCAGCGGTGGTGGGGTTGCTGTTCGTGGTCGCCTGCTCCGGCGGTGACGACGACGCCGACAGCCCGCCGCCGACGGAGGACCAGGGCGTCCAGCTGCCCGCTGACGACGACGACGCGGCGGAGGTCGTCACCGGCGACGTCGAGGCGTTGCTCGCCGAGTACAGCCGCACGGTGAACGAGATCATCGCCGACCCGGCGGTGGCGCAGGACCCGAGCCACCCGCTCGTGGTCGCGTACCTCGACCTGTTCGAGGCGGACAGCCAGCTGGCGGCCGAAGCCCTCGCCGGCTGGGAGCAGCAGGCCGCCGGCGGCATGACCATCGAGCCCGTCAACGACGAGCACCCGGCGCTCGTGTCGCGGCTCGACGGGCCCGTCGAGGTCACGTCGCCCGACGAGGTGCACTTTCCGACCTGCGACGAGCATCGTTACATCCAGTACGACGCGGAGGGCGCGGTGGACGACCTGGTCGAGGAGACGCTGCAGCACGGCGAGGGGGTCGCGGTGCGGGTCGACGGCGGCTGGCGCCTGCGCGACCTGCGCAACCTCGTCGACGGGCAGGGCTGCCAGACCACCGGGACCGAGGACGAGGGGTGAGCGTGATGCGGACGCGAACGTTGCTCGGCGTGCTGACGGTGTTGGCCGCGCTGGCCGGCGGGATCGTGTGGTCGGCGCCGCCGGCCGCGGCGGCGTGCCGGCCCACGGTCGTCTACCTCCCGCCCGACTACAAGCCGACGGTGGTCTGCATCGAGATCGAGGACCCGGGCGACACACCGGGCGACCCGGGCGACGACGGCGACGAGGGGGGCGGCGAACCCGACCCCAACGGCTGCCACTGGGAGCCGTACCCGATCCCGCCGGGCGTCGTCCCCGACCGGCCGGGCGACGCATCGCCCGGTGCGACCATGTGGTGGGAGATCTGCACCAACGAGTTCGGCGTCGACTACGTCGGGCCCGGGGGGACGGCGTGGTTCGAGCCGGACGAGGCGCCCCTACCGTCGCCGGAGCAGGTGGCCACCGAGTTCCGCGTCGAGATCGCCAGCCGGTTGCGCAAGCCCACGCTCGACGCCGACCCGGCCGCGGGCACGCCCTCGCTCCTCGACGTGCCGACGTTCGTGGCGGTGAGCAACTGGCAGGGCGAGCAGACCGCAGGAGGGTGCGACCCGACCGGCACGGTCTGCGTCGAGCTCGTCGCCACGCCAACCCTCACGTTCGACCCCGGGGAGACCGGTGCCGCCGCGGTCACCTGCGAGGACGGGGGCACCCGCTACGACCCGGGCGGACCGGCGCCGCGCGAGCAGGCCGCCGCGCCCGGCGCCTGCGCCCACACGTACACCCAGCGGACGGGCGCCGCCGGTCGGCCCGCGGCCTGGCCGGGCACGGTCACCGTCACCTGGGCCGTGCACTGGCAGCAGCCGGGCGGCGTGGACGGCGACTTCCCGGCGATCGCCCTCTCCGACGACCTCCCCCGCGAGGTCGAGGAGGTCCAGGGCGTCATCTCCGGCCTCCGCGACACCTGACG
>DATHJB010000028.1 GCA_035316325.1 Acidimicrobiales bacterium | reverse complement strand
GGGTCTCGGCGTCGAGCCTGGCCTGGGCGGTCTCCCTCGCCGCGTCGGGGTCGACGGGCGCCGGGGCGGGGGCGGTCGCACCCCGCCGGATGTCACCGGCGGTGCGGGAGTAGCCCGGCCAGCCCGGGAGCCACACGAGGGCGTCGTCGTCGAGCTGGGCGATCGCGGGGTCGTCGAGGAGCCACTCCCGGGTCAGCGGCTCCGGCGGGTCGACGCCGACGTAGACGGTGGCGCCGATGACGTCGCCGAAGCCGGTGGTGCACGGGTCGTTGCACACGACCACCTCGTAGGAGCCGTCGGCCAGAGTCGCGGGCAGCGTGTACGACAGCTCGAGCCGGAACATCGTCCAGCCCTTGAGCGCGTCGGTTCGCTCGACGATCAGCTCGCCGAAGTAGAGGTCGCTGGGGTGGACGAATGGCCACTGGTCGGGGGGCGGGTCGCGGTAGGCCTCGTCGGGGTCGACCCGCAGCCAGCCGAAGTAGGGCCCGTCCATCGGGGTCCCGCCGGCCCCGGAGCCGCCCGTGTAACCGACGAGCGTCACGATGTCCCCGGGTGCGTAGCTGTCGCGCACCGGGCTGAGCCAGGTGCCACCGGCCTGCGCCGGCGCCGCGGGCAGCAGCCCGACGACGAGCGCGGCAACAGCCGATGCCGCGTGGCGGAGCGTCATACCGGCTGTGACGGTCGACCTCACCCGATGGTTCACAACGAATGGTTGCGAACACAAGTGTTCTCGGGGTGCGCTACCCGGCGATCGTGGTGGAGGCCCGGTTGGCGGCGTTGATGTCGACGTCGAGCCTGCCGTCCTCGACGGCCACCGGGAACGTCTCCAGGTCACCGCCGTCGGGCGGGTACTCCGTGCCGTCGCACTCGCCGCCGACCGCGCCGTTCTCGTCGAGCAGCCGGAACACCCCGTCGTCGGTCTGCCACTGGATCGTGCAGTTGCGGGGCACCCCCGGCGGGCGGGCGGCGATGGCGATCCAGCCCTCGTCCACGTCGTCGCTCAGGTGCTGGAGCACGATGTCGCGGTCGCCGCCGGGCGACGCGTCCGCCACCAGGAACGGCCCGCGCTCGGCGATGTCGGCGGCCATCTCGTCGGCCTGCAGCCCGGAGAACGTGTCGTCGCCCAGCTTCACTTCGACGCGGCCCCGGTTGTCGAGCACGGAGATGCCGAAGGCGACGGCCAGCGTGAGCAACGCACCCGCCGCCGCGATCAACAGGGCACGCCCGGCGTGACCCCGGCTTCGAGCGATCGGCATGGCCGACCAGTCGACTCGAACCACCAGCCGGCTTGCAAGCCACCCAACTTTCCGACGTCCCAGGTGGTGGCCGTAGTATCGCCGGACGATCGGCCAGGCAGGCCGCAGGTCAGCGAACTGGGAGGCCCCCGCCCTTGGACTTGTTCGAATACCAAGGCAAGCAGTTCTTCGCCCGCTTCGGCATCCCGGTCAGCCCGGGCGACGCCGTCACCACCGTCGACGACGCCGTCGCCGCGGCGGA
Source organism: Acidimicrobiales bacterium (assembly GCA_035316325.1). Lineage (NCBI taxonomy): Bacteria > Bacillati > Actinomycetota > Acidimicrobiia > Acidimicrobiales > Acidimicrobiales bacterium. The sequence continues at coordinate 21,361 of DATHJB010000028.1, read as the reverse complement.
GCGCCTCGACTACCCGGTGGTGGTCAAGGCCCAGGTGCAGGTGGGCGGCCGCGGCAAGGCCGGCGGCATCAAGCTTGCGGACAACGCCGACGAGGTGCGCACCCACGCCACCAACATCCTCGGCATGGACATCAAGGGCCACGTCGTGAAGGTCGTCTGGATCGAGCAGGCCTCCGACATCGCCGAGGAGTACTACGCCAGCTTCACCCTCGACCGCTCGGCCAAGAAGCACCTCGGGATGCTGTCGGCCGAGGGCGGCGTCGAGATCGAGGCGGTCGCCGAGGAGAACCCCGACGCCATCGCCAAGATCCACATCGACCCGGTCGACGGGCTCAGCGAGGAGGCCACCCGAGCCTGGGTCGCCGCCGCCAAGCTGAACCCCCAGGCCACCGAGGGTGCGGTCGACATCCTGCAGAAGCTCTACACCGCCTACGTCGACGGCGACGCCGACCTGGTGGAGATCAACCCGCTGATCCTGAAGCCCACGGGCGAGGTCCACGCCCTCGACGCCAAGGTCACCCTCGACGGCAACGCCGTGTACCGCCACCCGGACTACGAGCAGTACGAGGAGACCCAGGTCCGCGACGAGCGCGAGCAGGCCGCCTACGAGAAGGGCCTGCAGTACGTCGGCCTCGACGGGTTCGTCGGCGTGATCGCCAACGGCGCCGGGCTGGCCATGTCGACCGTCGACATCGTCAACCAGGTGGGCGGCGAGCCGGCCAACTTCCTCGACATCGGTGGCGGTGCCTCGGCCGAGGTGATGGCGGGTGCGCTGGAGGTCATCAACAACGACCCCAAGGTGCGGTCGATCTTCATCAACATCTTCGGCGGCATCACCAAGGGCGAGGAGGTGGCCAACGGCATCGTCACCGCACTCGGGCGGGTGCAGATCGACGTGCCCATCGTCATCCGGCTCGACGGCACCAACGCCGACCTGGGCCGCGAGATCCTCGAGCCCCACCTGTCCGACTCGCTCCAGATGCAGCCCACGATGGTCGACGCCGCCCGCAAGGTCGTCGAGCTGGCTGAGGCCGGGAAGTAGAGGTCACACCAGATGAGCATCTTCGTCGACGAGACGACCAAGGTCGTCTACCAGGGGCTCACCGGCAGCCAGGGTCGCTTCTACGGGCTCCTCAACAAGGAGTACGGCACCCAGGTCGTCGCCGGCACGAACCCGAAGAAGGCCGGCACCGACGTGGAGGGCATCCCGGTGTTCGCCTCGGTGGCCGCCGCCGTCGCCGAGACGGGCGCCACCGCGTCGTGCATCTTCATCCCGGCGCCGGGCGTGCGTGACGCGGTGATCGAGGCCGCGGAGGGCGGTGTCACGTTCATCGCCTGCATCACGGAGGGCGTGCCCGCCCAGGACGAGGCCTGGTTCTTCAACAAGCTGCGGCGCGACTTCCCCCACGTGCGGCTGCTCGGGCCGAACTGCCCCGGCATCATCAGCCCGGGGAAGGCCAACATCGGCATCACCGCCGGCCACATCGCCAAGGAGCCGGTCGAGGGTCGACCCAACGTCGGCATCGTGAGCCGCTCGGGAACGCTGACCTACCAGGCGCTCTACGAGCTGAAGCTCAACGACATCGGCGTGACGACCTGCGTCGGCATCGGTGGCGACCCGGTGCCCGGCACGTCGTTCATCGACTGCCTGGAGGCGTTCGAGGCCGACCCCGACACCCGGGCCGTGATGATGATCGGCGAGATCGGCGGTTCGGCCGAGGAGGAAGCGGCCGAGTTCATCGCCGCCAAGATGTCGAAGCCGGTCGTGACGTACGTGGCCGGCGTAACCGCCCCTCCCGGCAAGAAGATGGGCCACGCCGGCGCCATCGTGTCGGGCGGCAAGGGCACGGCCCAGGCCAAGATGGACGCCCTGCGCGACGCCGGCGCCAAGGTGGGCCTCAACCCCACCGAGGCCGGTCAGCTCATGGTCGAGGTGGTCCGCGGCCTCTGAGGCCCGTTGCGACCCCGACGGTCGCCCTGAGGAGGGCGAGGTAACGGAAAGGCCCCGCTCCTGCGAGCGGGGCCTTTCTCGTTCTCTCGTTCTCTCTCGCCCTCTCGTCCTCTCCGAACGATCGAGCGACAGTGCCTAGAAGGGCGTCGGGGGTGCGGTGCCCGCAGCCGGCTCGTCGGCCTCCTGGGAGATCAGGAAACCGCCGTAGGCGATGCCGATGCCGATCAGGATGTCGAGGTAGGCCCAGAACGCGAGGTAGTCCGTCTCCAGGATCAGCTTCAGCAGCAGCAGGACCGGGACGGCGATCGAGCCGTAGAAGATCGCCTGGCGCCAGGGGATCGGCAGCTCGGGCAGGTCGGTCGTGGTCAGCTTGCGAACAAGCACCACGGCCACGAGCGCGATCAGCAGCAGGATCACCAGGTATGCCGGCCACGGAACGCCGAAGCCACTTTGGCTCGACAGCGCACCAACGGTCTCGGTGTGCTCGCCACCAAACTCGCCGAAGTCGACCGTCACGCTGTGCCACGGAAGGATCAGCAAGAAGAGGAAGAGAACGATGCCCGCTCCGGCGACGATCTTGTCGCCGAGGGACAACTTGTTGAGGTCCACGGAATTAACCGCCCTTTCTGTCGGTACTCAGATGAGGCGCAGTGCTGGAACGCTAACGCGTCACGTGGTGTCCCGTCAGTCATTCCCGAGCTTCGAGCGCCGGGAGCGTACCCAGCTAGCATCGCTCCGATGCCCGCAGCTCGGATCGCTGTCCTTGCCTCTGGCAGCGGCACGCTACTCGATGCGATCCTGGCGGACGCGCTGCCCGTCACCGTCGTGGTCACCGACCGCCAGTGCCGCGCGCTCGACGTGGCGGGGCAGCACGGCACCCCGACCGAACTGGTCGAACGGACGGAGTGGGGCAGCGCGTTCGACCGCGCTGCGTACTCGGAGCGCCTGGTGAAGGTGTTGCTGTCCCACGGGGTCGACCTGGTGGTGATGGCGGGGTTCGGCACGGTGGTCCCGGGCATCGTCGACGCCTTTCCCGGCCGGGTCCTCAACAGCCACCCGGCGCTGCTGCCGGCGTTCAAGGGCTGGCACGCCGTGCGCGACGCCCTCGCCCACGGGGTGAAGGTCACGGGCACCACCATCCACGTCGCCACCGCCGAGATGGACGACGGCCCGATCCTGGCCCAGGAGGCGGTGCCGGTGTTCGCGGGCGACACCGAGACCACCCTGCACGAGCGCATCAAGGAGGTGGAGCGTCAGCTCTACCCCCACACGATCCGCCGCTACATCGAACACGAGTTGGAGGATTAGTGCCCCCGTCCGCGCCGCGCGCCCTGTTGTCCGTCTACGACAAGCACGGGGTGGTGGGCCTCGCCCGGGGGCTGGTGGAGGCGGGGTGGGAGCTGGTGTCGTCCGGTGGCACGTCGGCGGCGCTGCGCGAGGCCGGCCTGTCGGTGACCGACGTGGCCGAGCTGACTGGGTTCCCGGCGATCCTGGGGCACCGGGTGGTCACGCTGCACCCCAACATCCACGGTGGCCTGCTGGCCGACCGGTCCGACCCGGCGCACGTGGCGGAGCTCGAGGAGTACGGCATCGAGCCGTTCGACCTGGTGGTGTCCAACCTCTATCCCTTCTCCACGGATCCGGGGATCGAGCTGATCGACATCGGCGGCCCGACGCTGGTGCGGGCGGCGGCGAAGAACCACGCCTCGGTGGGTGTGGTCGTCGATCCGCACGACTACGGCCCGGTGCTCGACGAGATCCGGGCGGAGGGTTCCTTGTCGGCGGCCACGCGGCGGCGGCTGGCGGCGAAGGCGTTCTCGGTGATCGCCGCCTACGACGCGGAGATCGCCCGGTGGTTCGCGGCATCGTCGGAGGACTCCGGAGACTCCGGGGAGGGCGCCGTGGCCGAGCTGCCGGCGTCGCAACACCTCACCTACTGGCGGGAGCCCCTGGCGCTCCGGTACGGCGAGAACCCCCACCAGCGGGCGGCGCTCTACCGCGCCGACGGGGCCGACCCTTGGTGGGCGTCGCTGACCCAGCACGGCGGCCTGGCCCTCAGCTACCTCAACCTCTACGACGCCGACGCCGCCTGGCAGATCGCCCACGACCTGGCGGCGCGGTTCGGTCGACCCGCCGCCGTGATCGTCAAGCACGCCAACCCGTGCGGGGCCGCGGTCGCCTCGACCCAGGCCGACGCCTACCAGCGGGCCTTCGAGTGCGACGAGCGCTCGGCCTTCGGGGGCATCGTGGCGGTGACCGAGGAGGTCGACGCGGCCACCGCCGAGCGGATGGTGGCCGCGGCGCAGGCCGACCTGATCATCGCCCCTTCGTACGCCCCGGGGACGATCGAGGCGCTGCAGGCCAAGCGCAAGAACACCCGCCTGCTGGAGGCGGAGGGGCCGGTGCCCGACGCTTGGCACTTGCGTCCCGTCACCGGGGGGCTCCTCGTGCAGGACCAGCACCGCTTCGTCGCCGACCGGGCCGACTGGCGGGTGGTCACCGCTCGTCGGCCGACCGATGCCGAGTGGGCCGACGCCGACCTGGCGTGGCGGCTGTGCGGCTGGGTGAAGTCGAACGCCGTCGTGCTCGCCAAGGACGGCGTGGCCTGGGGCATCGGCGCCGGCCAGCAGAACCGGGTGGAGTCGGGCGAGCTGGCGGCGTCGAAGGCGGCGGGGCGTGCCGCCGGGGGTGCGTGCGCCAGCGACGCCTTCTACCCCTTCCCCGACGGCATCGAGGCCGCGGCCGCCGCCGGCGTGGCGGTCGTGATCCAGCCGGGCGGCTCCGTGCGCGACGACGTCAACATCGCGAAGGCCGACGACCTCGACCTCGCCATGGTCTTCACCGGCGAACGCCACTTCTTGCATTGAGGGTCCCAGGCCTGCTGGTCCGGGTCACCTGACGATGGGAATGGGACCGGTGGTGGCGGTGGCGTCGACGGGTGGGTGGGCCTCGGCGCGGTGGCAGGAGCACCAGCAGCGACCGACGGGTGCGACCACGTCGGGCCGGCGCAGGGCTACCGCCTGCTCGCTGGCGGCCCGGCCCTCGTCGTGGCGACCCATGGCGCCGAGGCTGATGGCCAGGTTCTCCATCGCCGTGGCCAGGTGGTCGCCGTGGCGGTCGGGGTCGTGCCGGGCCAGGAGCTCGAACAGCTGCATGGCCTGCTCGCCGGCAGCCAGGCTCTCGGGTTGCTGGCCGAGCGCCCCCAGCCCCACCGACAGTGCCTGCAGCGACGCGGCCAGGTCGCCGACGTAGCGCCCGGGGCTCTGGGCGGCGAGGTCGCGCCGGATCGCCACGGCCTCGTCCAGCGCGGCCAGGGCCTCCGACGTCCGGTCGACGGCAGCGAGGCCCTGCGCCACGGTGTGCAGCGCGGCCGCCAGGTCGGGCAGGAACCGCTCGGGTAGGGCACGGGCGAGGTGCCGCCGGAGGGCGACGGCGTCCTCCAGGGCGACGACCCGCGCCGCGTGCAGTCCGGACGCCTCCAGCCCTTCCGCCAGCTCGTCGAGCGCCGCCGCGAGGGGCGGCAGGTGACGGGCCGGGTGGGCGTTGGCGAGGTGGCGGCGGATGGCGACGACGTCCTCCTGCACGGCCAGGCTCTCCGGCCGCCGCCCCACCCCGACCAGGCGGGCGGCCAGGTTGCGCAGCGCCTCGGCGAGGTCGGGCAGGTGGCCGGGGTCCTGCCTGGCGAGGTGCTGGCGGAGGGCGACGGCATCCTCGGCGGCGGCGACGGCCTCGGCGCTGTCGTCGGCGTTGGCGGCGAGCGCCACGGAGTGGTCCTGCAGCGCGGCGGCGAGGTCGGGGAGGTAGAGGTGTGGCTCCTGGCGGACGGCCTCCCGGAAGAAGCGCACGGCCTCCCGGCTGGCCGCCAGCCGATCGTGGTCGTCGTCGTCGGGCGGGTCGACGGGGTCGGGTCGCGCGGGAACCGGCGGCGCGGCCCGGTGGAGGGCCTCGGCGAAGTCGACCAGCAGCGGCGGTCGCTCCGGGGGCGGAGGGCCGAAGCCGGGTGACCAGAGTCGGGGGCCAGTGCAGTCGGGGACCTGACGCACCAGCTCCAGAGCCCCGGTGCCGAGGGTGGTCGCCAGTGCCTGCAGGCGGCGGACGAGCGTCGGGCCGTCGGCCACGTCCGCGCCGGTGGCGTCGGGCCCGAGCTCGCCGAGCAGCTCGACGAGCTCCCGAGGGAGCGCGTCGGGTGCGTCGGGCAGGGAGGCGGATGCGACGTACAGCAGGACCGACCCGCGATCGGGGAGCACGATCGATCGTCTCGTCACATCCACGACCCCTCCCCGGAACGTCGGCGTACATCCCTCTCACCGGCGGATGTCACGTCCCACCCCGATTTGTGCGGAGACCAGGGCCACTACCATCGAGCCCTGATGACCGCCCAACTCCTCGCCGGGGCCCCTGTCGCCGAGAGCGTGCTGGCCGACGTGACCGAGCGCGTGCGCGTGCTCGCCAAAGAGGGCCACTCGGTGGGGCTGGGCACGATCCTCGTCGGCGACGACCCGGCGTCGGCCGGCTACGTCCGCAAGAAGCACGAGGCCTGCGAGCTGGTGGGCATCGGCAGCCACCACATCGACGTGCCCGCGTCGGGCACCCAGGCCGACCTGCTCGCCGCGGTCGACCGGTTCAACGCCGATCCCGACGTCAGCGGCTACCTGATCCAGTATCCCGTGCCCGACCACTTCGACTTCGGCGAGGCCTTGGAGCGCATGGAGCCCGCCAAGGACGCCGACGGCCTGCACCCCGTCAGCCTGGGCAAGCTCGTGCTGCAGGAGGACGGGCCGGTCCCGGCCACTCCCTCCGGCATCCAGGCGCTGCTCCTGCACTACGGCATCGAGGTCGCCGGGCGCCACGTCGTGATCATCGGGCGAGGCCCCACGCTGGGCCGGCCCCTCGCCCTGCTCCTGACCACGAAGCAGCCGGGGGCCAACGCCGCCGTCACCGTCGTCCACACCGGGGTGCCCAACCTGGCCGACTACACCCGGAACGCCGACATCGTGGTGTCGGCGGTGGGCCGGGCCTCGTTCGTCACGCCCGACATGGTGCGGCCGGGCGCGGTCGTGATCAGTGGGGGCATCAGCTGGGAGGGCCGCAAGCTGCTGGCCGACGTCGACGAATCGGTCGGCGAGGTGGCGTCGTGGATCACCCCTCGGCTGGGCGGCGTCGGTCCCACCACGATCGCGATGCTCCTGCGCAACACGGTGAGCGCGGTCGAGCGCTCGATCCGTTAGCGGCGCTGGTTCCGGCGGTTCCGGTGCTGGTCGTCCGTAACGGCTGCGACGTGTCGGCGGCGCACCACTAGCCTCGGCGCACGATGACGCGCATCGCCGAACTGCTGGCTGCCGGCCCGACGCTGAGCTTCGAGTTCTTCCCGCCCAAGACCGACGAGGCCGAACGGCACCTCGAACGGACCATCGAGGAGCTGGCCGCGCTGCGCCCGTCGTTCGTGTCGGTCACCTACGGCGCCGGCGGCTCCACCCGCGACCGCACCCGCGACATCGTCGTGCGGGTGAACCGGGAGCAGGCGTTCCCGGCGATGGCGCACCTCACCTGCGTCGGCCACACCCGGGTCGACATCAAGGGCCTGCTCGACGAGTACCAGGACAACGACGTGCTCAACATCCTGGCCCTGGGCGGCGACCCGCCCGCCGACGGCAGCGAGCTCACCGGCGACTTCCGCTACGCGTCGGAGCTGGTCGAGCTGGTGCGCGCGCATCCGGCGGGATTCTCGGTCGGCGTGGCGGCGCACCCGGAGCTGCACCCTCGCTCGGCGGGCGACCGGGCGTCGGACCGGCGCCACCTGGCCGCCAAGCTCGAGGTCGCCGACTTCGGCATCACCCAGTTCTTCTTCCAGGTCGACGACTACCTGCGGATGGTCGACGAGCTGGCCGCGGCCGGCACCACCAAGCCGGTGCTGCCGGGCATCATGCCGCCGATCAACCTGGCGGGCCTGGTGCGGATGGCGAAGATGAACGAGGCGGCGGTCCCGCCGGCGTTGCTGACCCGGCTCGAAGCCGTCGCCGACGACCCGGCCGAGGTGCGCCACATCGGCGTCGAGGTGTCGACCGAGCTGGGCCGCGCGCTGCTCGACGCGGGCGCCCCGGGCCTGCACATCTACGCGATGAACCGCTCCGAGTCGTCCCTCCAGATCGTCGAGAACCTGGGCCTCACGCCCCCTCCCGCATCCCCCTGAAACTTTTCGCGCGCCGGGTGCCGCCATCCGCCTTGACTGTTACACCCGGTGCATAAGGTGCGGTCCATGGCGTACACGAGTGGGCGAGAGGGCGTCGATGCGGGGGCGCCGGTGATCGACGGGTCGTCGGTGCCGCCGGCGCGTCGGGTGCGTCGGCCCACCGCGACGTCACGGTTCGGGGTGTCCCGTCGCGAGAACCACGACGCCTCCGAGTTCTACGAACGCTTCCCCAAGCTTTCGGTGAGCGACGACGAGATCATCAACCCGGCGTCCTCGGTCGACGAGATCTGGGTGGGCGACGCCCGCGAGATGGACCGCTACGGCGACGTCGCCGACGCGTCGGTGGCCCTGGTGGTCACCTCGCCCCCCTACTTCGCCGGCAAGGAGTACGAGACCGCGATCGGCGAAGGGCACGTGCCGGGGTCGTACGTCGCCTACCTCGAGATGTTGCACGGTGTGTTCGCCGAGTGCGTCCGCAAGCTCGAGCCCGGCGGGCGGATCGCGGTCAACGTGGCGAACCTCGGTCGCAAGCCCTACCGCTCGCTGTCCGCCGACGTCATCGAGATCCTGCAGCGGCTGGGCCTGTTGCTGCGGGGCGAGATCGTCTGGGTGAAGGCCAAGGCCGCGGGCGGGTCGTGCGCCTGGGGCACCTTCCAACGCCCGGGCAACCCGGTCCTCCGAGACCTCACCGAGCGGGTGGTGGTGGCGTCGAAGGGCCGCTTCGACCGGGCCCGCAGCGCCCGTGACCGCGCCGCGGCCGAGGAGCCTTCGGTGGCGACGATCAGCGCCGACGAGTTCATGGACCTGGTCAACGACGTGTGGGAGATGCCGGCCGAGAGCGCCACCCGGGTGGGCCACCCGGCGCCGTTCCCGGTCGAGCTGCCCCGGCGGCTGGTCGACCTCTACACCTACGAGGGCGACCTGGTGCTCGACCCGTTCATGGGCTCGGGCTCCACCGCGGTGGCCGCCGTGCGCTCCGGTCGCCACTTCGTCGGCTTCGACACCGACGCCGACTACGTCGCCCAGGCACTGGGTCGGGTCGACGCCGAGCGCGAGAGGGTCGACGCGATCGGCCGCCCGGTCCGCTTGCCGGCCGTGGCGGGAACCGACGCCGGCGACGCCGGGCCCGACGCGGTGGCGGAGGTGCTCCGTGCCGGACGCAAGGCGAAGGACGTGGCCCAGGTGGCGTTGGCCGCCGCGGGCTTCGAGCGGATCCAGATCAACGTGAAGGTGGTGCCGGGGGTCGACGCCAGCTTCCGGGCACGCGACCAGGACGGTCAGGTCTGGTACGTCGAGGTGGCCGGCGGCTTCTCCAGCGCCAACCCCGGTCTCCGACGCACCGAGACCTTGTGGCGGGTGTTGGGCAAAGCCAGCGTCCTGGCGGCAGCCGACGCCGGTGCCCGCCTGCTGGTCCTGACCACCGACGTCCCTCCGGCCGGCAGCCCCGGCGCTCGGGCGCTGGCCGCGGTGGTGGGCGACGGTCCCGGGAAGACGATCGCCGACGTGGTCCGGCTGGTGGTGGACGACGACCTGAAGCGGCTACGGCGGCACGCCGAGGGCGCTGGCTAGGCCAGGGTCCCAGGGGAGCGGCGAGCGGTGGCTGACCACAGGACGACGATCACGGAGCTGGTGACCGGGCTCGGGACGCTGGGGTTCGGGAGCCTCGAAGAGGCGCTGGCGGCGCGGCCGGCGGAGATGGTGAGCATGTCGCCGGAGCTGTGGTGCCTGCTGGAGGAGCTGCACCGGGGTGGGGCCTACGGGCAGGAGTTCCTGGGGGCGTGGCACAACGGGGTGGCGTTCCTGGCGGCCGCCGACGGGCTGCGGGGGCGGCGTCCGCTGACCATCGAGTGGCGCGGCGCCCAGAAGCAGCCCGGCGACGAGGCGGTGCCGGCCGACCTCCGCATCGACCACGTCTTCCTGGTCAGCTGCAAGTACCTGTCGCAGATCGTGTCCAACACCTCGCCGACCCACGTGTTCGACCGGCTGCTCGCCGGCGGCCACGGCCAGGGTGGTCGCTCCGGCGACTGGTTCGCCGAGGTCGCCCCCGCGGCGTACCAGTCCCTCTACGACGCCACCCTCGACCACCTCCACGCCGAGCCACCCGCGCTCGCGCCCGTGCCCGTGCCCGTGCCCGCCATGGTGGATGGCGCGGGACGGTCGGACGGGTTCCCCGACTCGGTGGTGGAGCTGACGGCGGGGGATCGGGAGCGCCTGCAGCGGCGGTTGGGTCGGGGGCGGTGGACGGCGGCGTTGCGGCCGGCGGCGGTCGAGTTCTCCGCGGCCGTTGCCGAGGCGTCGGCGGCACGGTGGCGGGAGGCGCTGGCCGGCGCCGACGTCGAGCGGGTGCTGTGGCGCCTGCTGCGGATCGGCTCGGCGCCCTACTTCGTGCTCGGCGCCGCGCCCGCCGGGTCCCTCCGGCTGAGGATCGCCACCGCCTGGGACTGGCGGCAGCACTTCCGCATCGACGACGTCGTCATCACCCCGACGTTCCGGGAGCAGCCGGTGGTCCAGTGGTCCGTCACGGTCACGAGCCGCCGGTCCCTGCAGACCACCACGATCGACGGCCACGTCGAGATCCGCTGGAGCCACGGCAAGTTCGCCCAGCGCCCCGAGGCAAAGGTCTACCTCGACACCCCTCACTCCCGAATCCCCGGCTACTGGCCCTTGTCGGCTCCCCACCCCCGCTGAGCGGCGGCGCGGGATCGGTTAGCTCGCGGCGGCTCGGAGGTTGGTGTCGAGGGCCTCGAGGAACTCGTCGGTGGTGAGCCACGGGGTGTCGCCACCCACCAGCAGCGACAAGTCCTTGGTCATCTGGCCGGCCTCGACGGTGGAGACGCACACCTCTTCCAGCGTCGACGCGAAGCGGTCGAGCTCGGGGTTGCCGTCGAGCTTGGCTCGGAAGCGGAGCCCCCGGGTCCAGGCGAAGATCGAGGCGATCGGGTTGGTCGACGTCTTCTCGCCCCGCTGCCACGCCCGGTAGTGCCGGGTGACGGTGCCGTGGGCGGCCTCGGCCTCGCACGTACGGCCGTCGGGGGTCAGCAGCACCGACGTCATCAGACCGAGCGACCCGAAGCCCTGCGCCACGATGTCGGACTGCACGTCGCCGTCGTAGTTCTTGCAGGCCCACACGTAGCCGCCCTCCCACTTGAGGGCCTGGGCGACCATGTCGTCGATCAGCCGGTGCTCGTAGGTGAGCCCGGCGGCCTCGAAGTCGGCCTTGAACTCGGCGTCGAAGACCTCCTCGAACAGGTCCTTGAAGCGCCCGTCGTAGGCCTTGAGGATCGTGTTCTTGGTCGACAGGTACACGGGGTACTGCCGGTCGAGCCCGTAGCGGAACGAGGCCCGGGCGAAGTCGCGGATCGAGTCGTCGAAGTTGTACATCCCCAGGGCGACGCCGCCGCCCGGGAACTTGGCGACCTCGAGCTCCAGCGGCTCGCTGCCGTCGTCGGGCACGTAGCTGATGGTGACCGTGCCCGGGCCCGGCACCACGAAGTCGGACGCCTTGTACTGGTCGCCGTGGGCGTGACGGCCGATGATGATCGGCTTGGTCCACCCCGGCACCAGCCGCGGCACGTTCTTGCAGATGATCGGCTCCCGGAACACGACCCCGCCGAGGATGTTGCGGATCGTCCCGTTGGGCGACCTCCACATCTTCTTGAGGCCGAACTCCTCGACCCGGGCCTCGTCGGGCGTGATGGTGGCGCACTTCACGCCCACGCCGTGCTCCAGGATCGCCTCGGCGGCGTCGACGGTGATCTGGTCGTCGGTCTCGTCGCGCTTCTGGATCGACAGGTCGTAGTAGAGGAGCTCGACGTCGAGGTAGGGGAGGATGAGCTTGTCCTTGATGAACTGCCAGATGACCCGGGTCATCTCGTCGCCGTCGAGCTCGACGACGGGGTTGGCAACGGCGATCTTGGACATCGGGAGGAACCTCTCAGGGGCGGCCGGGAGGGCGGCAACTTGTATTCGACTTGTGTGCAACCTAGTCGGCTCGAACGAACCTCGGCTACCTGCTCTAGTATCTGACGGGCCGTCAGATTCAAGGGGAGTGCCATGCTCGATCTCGTGATCCGGGGAGCGACCGTCGTCGATGGCACCGGGACACCGGCGCGCCGGGCGGACGTCGGCGTGAAGGACGGGCGGATCGTCACGGTGGGCCCGATCGAACCCGACGAGGCCACCGAAGCCACGGAGACGCTCGACGCCGACGGCCTCGTCGTCGCCCCCGGCTTCGTCGACCCCCACACCCACTACGACGCCCAGCTCTTCTGGGACCCGGCGGCGTCGCCCTCCAACGTCCACGGCGTGACCTCGGTCGTCGCCGGCAACTGCGGCTTCACCCTGGCCCCGCTCCGGGCCGAGGACGGCGACTACGTCCGCCGCATGATGGCCCGGGTCGAGGGCATGCCGCTCGCCGCCCTGGAGACCGGCGTGACCTGGGACTGGGAGAGCTTCGGCGAGTACCTCGGCCGCCTCGACGGCCGCATCGGCGTCAACGCCGGCTTCATGGTCGGCCACTGCGCCCTGCGCCGCTACGTGATGGGCACCGACGCCGTGGGCGGCAAGGCCACCCCCGAGCAGCTCGACGCCATGGTCCAGCTGCTCCACGAGGCCATCGACGCCGGCGGCCTGGGCTTCTCCACCACGCTGTCGTCCACCCACAGCGACGGCGACGGCCAACCGGTCGCCTCCCGTCACGCCTCCCACGACGAGCTGCTGGCGCTGTGCGGGGCGGTCGGCGAGCACGAGGGCACGGTGCTGGAAGGCGCCTTCGAGGGCGGGCTCGACAAGTTCAGCGACGACGAGATCGAGCTGGTGGCGGCGATGAGCGTCGCCGCGGGCGGCCGGTCGATCAACTGGAACGTGCTCACGGTCGACTCGTCGGTCCCGGAGCGGGTGCCGCGCCAGCTCAGCGCCGCCGACCTCGCCGACAAGCAGGGCGGCCGGGTGGTCGCCCTCACCATGCCGGTGCTGGTGCCGATGAACATGAGCTTCGGCACGTTCTGCGCCCTGTTCCTGATCCCCGGCTGGGGCGACGTGCTGCGCCTCCCGCTCGACGAGAAGAAGGCCCAGCTGGCCGATCCCGAGGTCCGGGCCACGCTCGCGGCCCACGCCCGGAGCGAGGAGGCGGGGGTGTTCCGCCGCCTGGCCGACTGGGCCCGCTACGTGATCGGCGACACCTACTCGGCTGCCAACGAGGGGCTCTCGGGCCGCCAGGTGGTCGACATCGCCGCCGAGCGCGGTGACGCCGATCCCTTCCACACGCTGCTCGACATCGTCGCCGCCGACGACTTCCGCACCGTCCTGTGGCCCATGCCCACCGACAACGACGCCGAGTCGTGGGCCATGCGCAAGGTCGTCTGGCAGGACCCCCGGGTGCTGCTGGGCGGCAGCGACGCCGGCGCCCACCTCGACCGCATGTCCGGGGCGAGCTACACGACCCGGCTGCTGGCCGACTGCCTGCGGGGCCGCAAGCTGGCGACGCTGGAGCGGGCGGTGCAGATGATCACCGACGATCCCGCCCGGCTGTTCGGGCTGCGCGACCGGGGCCGCATCGCCGAGGGCTACCACGCCGACCTGGTGGTCTTCGACCCCGAGACCGTCAACTCCGGCCCCGCCCGCCTGGTGGCCGACCTCCCCGGCGGCGCCGCCCGCCTGACCGCCGAGGCCGAGGGGATCCGGCGGGTCTACGTCGCCGGCGTCGCCACCGTGGTGGACAACGCCGGCACCGGCGCCACCCCGGGCCAGATCATCCGGTCGGGCGTCGACACCGTGACCGTGTGACCTCCTAGCGAACGGTCCCTGCCGCCCGGTCAGCGACGTCGGGCGCGCAGGACGACGTCGGCGATGTGCGGGGTGTCGGGCGGCGGGTCGATGCGCGGCTCGACCGCGTGCAGCTCGACCGTGAAGTCGTCGCCGAGCAGCCGGCCGAGGTCGTCGGCGCCGACGTAGTCCGCGGGGTCGACGCCCCGCGACTTCATGTGCTCGCGGTGCTCGTCGTCGAGGTCGTGGTAGACGGCGAGCAGCAACCCGCCCGGGCGCACCGTGTCGAGCAACGCCCGCACCGTGGCCTCGCCGGCGGCCTTGGGCAGCGCCGGGTACTGCAGCGACACGAGGTCGAACGAGCGGGCCGGCAACGGTGTCCGGAGGGCGTCGCCGCAGACCCAGTCGATGGTGGCGCCGGCCAGCTCGGCGGCCTCCCGCGCCCGGCCTACGGCCAGATCGGAGACGTCGATCGCGGTGACCGTCCAGCCGCGCCGAGCGAGCCAGATCGCGTCGCCGCCTTCGCCGCAACCGACGTCGAGCGCCCGGCCCGGGGTGAGGTCGGCGACCTCGGCGACGAGCCGCCCGTTCGGCCGCCCGCTCCACATCGCGCCGTCGTGCTCGTCGTACCTCGCGTCCCACTCGGCGGCCTGCGCCGCCGCGCCGAACCGCTGCTCGCCGTGTTCGTGCTCGTGCATGGTCCGCACGGTAGAAGTCGTAGCGCCTCGACCGTCAGCCCGATCGAGACCGGGCCGCACGATCAGTCTCGCCGACCTCCGGGCCCCGACGCCTCGTCCACGGCACCGGAGCTGGCAGGAGAAGGCAGAGATTTGGCGCTCAGGGGAGGCGACCGTAGCCGGCCCCCGCCGACCATTGACCGTAGAGTCAAGAAGCGGCCTAACGTCAGTTATCAGAGAGAGACGGCCGCCAACCTCAAGGGGGAAACATGGTGCAGGTCTACGACAAGCTCTTCATCGACGGGGCGTGGGTGGCGCCGTCGGGCACCGGTTCGATCGAGGTCCTCAGCTCGTCCGACGAGTCGGTGGTGGCCACCATCCCGAGGGGCGACGAGGACGACGTCAACCGGGCCGCCGCCGCCGCCAAGGCCGCGTTCGAGTCGTGGTCGACGACCCCCGTCGAGGAGCGGGCCAAGTACCTCGACCGCATCGCCGAGGGCCTGATGGCCCGCATGGACGAGATCGCCACGTACGTCAGCCAGGAAGTCGGCATGCCGAAGACCCTGAGCACGCTGGTGCAGGTGGGCCTGCCGCTGGCGAGCTTCCAGGGTGCGTCCCAGGGGATCCAGGCGTTCCAGTTCGAGGAGCAGCTCGGCAACAGCGTGGTGGTGAAGGAGCCCGTGGGCGTGGTCGCCTCCATCACGCCGTGGAACTACCCGCTGCACCAGCTGTCGGCCAAGGTCGCCCCGGCGCTCGCCGCCGGCTGCACGGTGGTCGCAAAGCCGTCGCAGGTGGCGCCGATCAGCGCCTTCATCCTGGCCGAGATCATCGCCGACGTGGGCCTGCCGCCGGGCGTGTTCAACCTGGTCAGCGGCGCCGGTGCCGAGGTCGGCGAGGCGATCGCCACCCATCCCGACGTCGACATGGTCAGCTTCACCGGCTCCACCCGGGCCGGCCGCCGCGTCGCCGAGCTGGGCGCCCAGACCATCAAGCGGGTGACCCTGGAGCTGGGTGGCAAGAGCGCCAACGTCATCCTCGAGGACGCCGACCTCGAGCGGGCCATCACCGACGGCGTCGGCAAGTGCTTCCTCAACTCGGGCCAGACCTGCAGCGCCCTCACCCGCATGCTGGTGCCGCGCGACAAGCTCGCCGAAGCCGAGGAGATCGCCGCCCGCGTCGCCCAGACGTTCACGCCGGGCGACCCCTTCGCCGACACGACCCGGCTCGGGCCGCTGGCCTCGAAGGCCCAGCTCGACACCGTGCGCGGCTACATCCAGAAGGGCCTCGACGAGGGCGCCACGCTGGTCACGGGGGGCGCGGAGTCGCCCGAGGGTCTGGAGCAGGGCTACTACGTGCAGCCCACGGTGTTCACCGCCGACAACTCGATGACCATCGCCCAGGAGGAGATCTTCGGCCCGGTGCTGACGATCATCCCCTTCGACGACGAGGACGACGCCGTCCGCATCGCCAACGACTCGCCGTACGGCCTCGCCGGCGGCGTGTGGTCAGGCGACCAGGAGCACGCCAAGGCCGTCGCCCGCCGGATCCGCACCGGTCAGGTGGAGATCAACGGCGGCGGGTTCAACGTGCAGGCGCCGTTCGGTGGCTACAAGCAGTCGGGCTACGGGCGGGAGCTCGGTCCCCACGGGCTCGACGAGTTCTTCGAGCTCAAGGCGCTGCAGCTGTAGCGGTCACGTCGTGGGGTCGGTCAGCCGGAGGCTGTCGAGGAACGCCTCCCGCTGATCGGCCGGCACGGCGGGGTGGACCGTGACCACCCAGAACTGCCGGTTGCGCACGGCGCCGACCGCCACGGCGACGTCGCCGGTGGGGTTGGTGCAGGCGGCCGCGTTGCCGGAGCCGTCGACGCTGCGGGCCGCGGGTGGCGCGTCGCAGGTCGAGGCCTCCTGGAGCAGGTCAGCCGCCGCGGCGTCGTTCGTCTCGAAGTTGGCGACAGTGGCGACCACGGTGCCGTCGACGGAGTACTCGGTGACCGGCTTCTCCTGCGTGCGCCCCCAGGCGTCGGGGATGCGGTAGGAGATGCCCTGGGTGTCGGTGACCTCGACGGTGCCGTCGGAGCGGGGGAGCGCCAGGTAGGTCGCCACGGCGGCGACCACCAGCGCCGCGACCCCCGCCACGAGGGCGACCTGCCCCCGACGCGCCCCCGACCGGGCGGGCTGCGCAGGTCGGGCGGCCGCTGCCGGGTAGGGCGAGGCCGGCGGCGGCGGGCGATGGACCTCCGGGTGCATGAGCGTGTCGTGCCGGGGATCAGCGACGGTCGGCGGCGGCCCGGGCGCCACCCCGGCGACGACGGTGTGGGTGTCGCCGGGGCGGTGGGGCTGGGTCGGGGCGTCGACGGGGAAGGGAATGAGCGCGGTGGTGCCGGTGCCTTCGGTGAAGGCCTGGCGCAGGTCGCGGGCCAGGTCGGCGCCCGTCGCCGGCCGCTGGGCCGGGTCCTTGGCGAGCGCCCGGGCCATCAGGGCGTCGACGCCCGGGTGGCCGCAGCGGGGGATCGGGGCGTTGACGTGGGCCATCAGGAGCGGCACGTAGTCCTCGCCCGGGTACGGCCGGCCGCCGGTGATCATCTCGAAGGCGACGCAGGCCAGCGAGTAGAAGTCGGCCGGCGCCCCGGGTCCTCGGCCGCCGCCTTGCCCCGGCCGCGCCTGCTCGGGCGCCATGTACGCCGCGGTCCCCAACGCCCCGGTCGTGTACTGGCCCATCGTGCGGGCCGTGGCGGCGATGCCGAAGTCGACCAGCCACGCCCGGCGAGGGTCGTTGTCCTCCAGCAGGATGTTCGACGGCTTGACGTCGCGGTGCACCAGCTCCTGGCCGTGGGCGTGGTCGAGCGCCCCGCCGATGCGGGCCGTCACGGCGACGATCTGGTCGGACGTCAGCCGGCGTCCCGTCCGCAGGGAGTCGTCGAGCGAGCTGCCCTCGATCAGCCGCATCGCCAGCCACAGCACGCCGTCGTCCTCGCCGGCGTCGTAGACGGGCACGACGGCCGGGTGGTCGAGGCTGGCGACGGCCTGCCCCTCGCGCAGGAAGCGCCGGGCGACGGTGGGGTTGTGATGGGCCGCGGGGTCGACCACCTTGAGCGCCACCGTGCGCTCGAGACCGGTGTCGACGGCCCGGTAGACGGTGGCGAAACCGCCCGAGCCGACCACCGAGACGATGCGATAGCGGCCCAGTTCCCGCCCGACGAACGACGTGCCCACCACGAGTGGGAGCCTATGAGAGCCGCGCTGTACTGTCCGCTCATGAAGGATCCCGTCCGCGTCGCCGTCACCGGAGCTGCTGGCCAGATCGGCTATGCGCTCCTCTTCCGGATCGCCAGCGGGCGCATGCTGGGCGCCGACCAGCCGGTGGTGCTGCAGCTGCTGGAGATCCCCCCGGCGCTCGGTGCGCTGGAGGGTGTGCGCATGGAGCTGGAGGACTGCGCCTTCCCGCTCCTCACCGACATCGTCCGCACCGACGACCCGAACCGGGCGTTCGAGGGCGCGAACTATGGCCTGCTCGTCGGCGCCATGCCCCGCAAGGACGGCATGGAGCGCTCCGACCTGCTGCAGGCCAACGGCAAGATCTTCACGGTCCAGGGCAAGGCGATCTCCGACAACGCCGCCGCCGACGTCCGCATCCTGGTGGTCGGCAACCCGGCCAACACCAACGCCCTGATCGCCATGCACAACGCGCCGAACGTGCCGAACGGGCGCTTCACGGCGATGACCCGGCTCGACCACAACCGGGCGATCGCCCAGCTGGCCGCCAAGACCGGGGCGCCCGTCGCCGACGTCACCCGCATGACCATCTGGGGTAACCACTCGGCCACCCAGTACCCCGACGTGTTCCACGCCGAGGTGGCGGGCAAGTCGGCCTGGCAGGCCGTCGGCCAGGACCAGGGCTGGCTGGAGGACGAGTTCATCCCCACCGTGCAGCAGCGGGGCGCGGCGGTGATCAAGGCCCGGGGGCTCTCGTCGGCCGCGTCGGCCGCCAACGCCGCCATCGAGCACGTCCGCAGCTGGGCGCTGGGCACCCCCGAGGGCGACTGGGTGTCGATGGGCATCCCGTCCGACGGCAGCTACGGCGTCGCCGAGGGGCTGATCTCCTCGTTCCCGTGCACCACCGTCGACGGCGAGTACCGGATCGTGCAGGGCCTGGAGATCGACGACTTCTCCCGGGGCCGCATCGACGCCTCGGTCGCCGAGCTGGCCGACGAGCGCGACGCGGTCGCCGGCCTCGGCCTGATCTGACCCACCCGAAACTGCGTGGCTGGCGGCTGCTACAGGGCCAGCACCCACGCAACTTCGGGTCGGTCGGGCTACTTGAGGAAGCGGCTGGTCGTGTTGTCGGCCAGCACCTTCCCACCGGTCTGGCAGGTGGGGCAGTAGTTGACCGTGTAGGAGCGGTACTCGACGGCCCGGATCGTGTCGCCGCACACCGGGCACGCCTCGCCCTCGCGGTGGTGGACGCTGCCGGGCCGGTCCTTCGACGACGACATGTCGGAGCGGGTCCGCTCGTAGGCCAGCGACTCGGCGATGCACTCGCCGATGGCGGCGTGCAGCCGGGCGACGGCGTCGTGGTCGAGCTTCCCGGTGGACGCGAACGGCGAGATCTTCGCCCGGTGGCACACCTCGTTGGCCAGCCGCCGCCCCATGCCGGCGACGATGCGCTGGTCGCGCAGCCAGCCGTGGAGCCGCATGCTGTGCTCGGTCAGCAGCTCCTGCAGCGTCGGGACGTCGAGGTCGAGCGCCTCGGGGCCCAGGCGGTCGAGCGGGGGCTGCGCCAGGCGGTCCGCGGCGTCGCCGCCGACCACCCACACGCCCGCCCGGCGCTCGGTGCCGGCCTCGGTGAGCAGCAGCGCCCGCCCGTCGGCGAAGAGCCAGCGGGCCTGCCCGTTGCGGGGCTTGGCCGCCTGCTTCTGGTCGACCAGCAGCCGCCCGCCCTGCATGAGGTGGACGATGAAGGTCGCCGGGGCGAAGTTCAGCAGCAGGTACTTGCCCCGTCGGCCCACCGACTCCAGCGGCTCCCCGTAGGCGGCCTCGGGGGCGGGGCTGAAGGTCTTCAGGGCGGTGAACGTCAGCGGCAGGAACCGGGTGAGGGCGTCGCCGCCGAAGTCCTCGGTGAGCCGCTCGGCGTGGGCCTGCACCTCGGGCATCTCCGGCATCGTCAGAGGCCCCGCGGATAGGGCGCTCGGCGCGGCCCACGAGTCCGGGATTTGGCGGCCGACCACCCCCAGTCGGCCGGCCCGGCACCGGGCGGCCTCCCAGCCAGCAACACCGCCGCAACGGACGCTGACGTGCCTATCCGCTGACGCACTCAGAACACCGTGTCCTTGCGCACCTCGGCCAGCACGTCGTGCACCGCGGCGAGCGCCCGCTGGTGGGTGGTGAGGAGGGTCAGGTCGCCGCCCACCGTCAGGTCGCCCCGGATGAAGGCCGTGGGGGCGCCGAGGTCGCCGGTGGCGATGGCGGCGGCGACCGCGTAGTTGGTGGTGAAGCGCAGGTCGGCGTCGTCCAGCGGCCCCGGCACGAGTCGCACCCCGTCCTCGACGACGAGGCACCAGCGCACGACCCCGTCGCCGTCGGGCACGTCGGTGACGGTCTGCTGCAGCGTGAGCCGCAGGCCCGCCGTCGCCCCGGCCAGCCCGGGGTCGTCGACGAGCGCCTCGCTCGCGGCGGCGAACCACTCGGGGCTGAGGTAGCGCACGACGCCGAAGCTACCGCTGGGACCGTAGGGTCGCGGCCTTGGACGACGAGCGCGCCCACCCGGGGACCGCCGACGGCTGGTGGTTCGACCTGACGTTCGGCGACGTCGTGCTGGCGGTCCAGCTGGTGTCCGGGGAGCTCTGGCGCTACCGGTCCGGCCTGGTGCGGAACGGCGACCTGGTGGTGGTCGTCGACGACGACGTGCCGCCGCCCCGGCCCGGCACCCTGGAGATCCGCACCCACGGGCTGTGGGCCGAGCACTTCGTGGAGACGGCGTTCGACCACGTCAGCGTGGGTTGCGAGGCGTTCGCCCTGCGGATCGACCCGCCGCTCGACGTGACGGCCACCCTGCTGGGCGACCCCGTCCCCTTCGGGCTGGATCTGGGTTGGGAGACCGTGGACGAGCCCCGGCGGGTCGACTGGGCCTACGAGATCGACTGCCTGGTGTACGGGGAGATCCTCGTCGGCGACGAGAGGATCGCCGTCGACACCGCACCCGGCCGTCGGGGCCACGTCTGGGGCGACGTCGACGGCTCGGGCTGGCTCACGTCGAGCCCGCTCCCCGCCGCCCTCGGCTGACCCCGACTAACCCCACGCCTTCCACGGTGGGGACATGCTCACGACCACACCTTCCACGGTGGGGACATGCTCACGACCACACCTTCCACGGTGGGTCGGTGGCCCAGAGGTCCTCCAGCAGGCGCCGGTCGCGGACCGTGTCCATGCACTGCCAGAAGCCCTCGTGGCGGAAGGCCATCAGCTCGCCGTCGAGCGCCAGGTTCTCCAGCGGTTCCTTCTCGAACCGCGTGTCGTCGCCGTCGATGTAGTCGAACACCCCGGGCTCGAACACGAAGAAGGCCCCGTTGATCCAGCCCTCGCTGGCCGGCGGCTTCTCCGAGAACTCCACCACGCGGTCGCCGTCGAGCTCCATGTGCCCGAACCGGACCGGTGGCCGCACGGCCGTCAACGTGGCGAGCTTGCCGTGCGAGCGGTGGAAGGCGAGCAGCGCGTCGAGGTCGATCGTGCCCACGCCGTCGCCCCACGTGCACATGAACGTGGGGCGACGGCGTGGGCACGATCG
>DATHJB010000027.1 GCA_035316325.1 Acidimicrobiales bacterium | reverse complement strand
GAAAAAGTGCGATTCCGGTTGGGTTTTCGCGGTGTCCTGCGATGAGACAGGTGATGAGCGAGAGCACGACACGGCGCTGCATCGGCGTCACCGTTCGGACGCCGGCGGGGGCGAGCAGCGCCTTCGGCGTGGAGCCCGACGATGTGAGCGCCGCGCTGGTGGAGCGGGCCATCGGCTGGTTCGTCGGCCGGGGGCAGCTGGAGCCGGGCGACTTCCGCCTGGGCCTGCTGCGAGGTGCTGCCATCGTCGACCTGCCGCCCCGAGCCGAGCTGGTCCACGCCGGCGTCACCGAGGGCGACGTGCTGCACCTCCTCACCAACGAGCCCCAGGTCGACGGGGCGTGGTGACGTTGGTCGTGCCCGGCTTCGTGCTCGACGAGGTGCGGCAGCACCTGGAGGAGGCCGGTGTCGGCGGGGCCGAGGCGGCCGGGTTCCTCGTCGCCGGGCCGGACCGGGTGGCCCGGCACGCCATCTTCCCCGACCAGCGGGCCGGCGGCGCGCCGTGCCCGTGGGTGCAGGTGACCGAGCAGGGCAAGTGCGAGCTGGCGGTGGCGCTGGGCGACGACGAGACCTACGCCGCCCGGATCCACAGCCACCCGGGCGATGCCTCCCACAGCGCCCGCGACGACCGCAACCCGGCGTTGCGCTTCGAGGGGGCGCTGTCGATCGTCGTGCCCTACTTCGGCCTGGGCCTCCGCTCCGGTCTCCGGACGTGCGGGGTGTTCGTCCGCCGGGCCCGTCGCTGGGTCGAGCTGCGCCCCGGCGCTCCCCGTGACGAGGTGATCCGTGTCACCGAGTGACGTGGAGGTGGCGGTGCGGGTCGACCCCGGCGCCCCGGCGGCCGAGCGGTGGGCGGCCGCGGCGCTGGCGTCGATGTGCGCCCGGGTGGTGGGAAACGTCGTCACGCCGTCGGTGCCGCTGCCCCGGCCCAACCCGTGGGGTGCCCGGACGCTGGCGGCCGTGACCGGGGTGAGTCGCTTCGGTCGACGGGGACGCAGCCGTCGGACCCGGCGGATCAACGTCGGCATGGTGCCCCACGTCCCCGAGGCCGACCTCTACCTGGGCGGCGACGACTGGACCGCGGTCGTCTCCCGCCGGGGACCGGTGCCGGTGGGCCGCTGCCGGCTCGGGGGCCTGGGCCTGCAGGCCGCGACGGCGCTGGCGTTCGGCGAGCTGCTGAAGGACCTCGGCGTCGGCGTCCACACCGTGCCGGTCGACGGCGAGCTGACCTGGAGCCTGCTTGACGGCCGCGTCGCGACCGCGACCGCCGCCACGACGACGACCACGACGTTCGAGATCGGGGGAGCCGGCGCCGACCGCCCGACCCCACCGACCGTGGCGCTGCTCGGCGCCGGGTCGGTGGGGTCGAGCGCGGCGGCGCTCCTGTCGCTCACCGGGATCACCGGGACGATCGACGTGGTCGACCCCGACCGCTTCGTCCCCGCCCGCAACGCCTACCGCTGCCCGGGCGTGCCGGTGGCCGAGCGGGGCGCCAAGGCCGACTGGGCGGCCCGGGTGCTGGCCGCCGCCGGGTGGGACGCCGCCGCCCACCGCAGCACGATCGCCGACTGGGTCGACGCCCGCGGCACCCCCGGCTTCCCGGGCATCGCCCTGGTGAGCGTCGACAACGTGGACGGCCGCCGCGAGTCCGGCGAGCTCATGGCCGCCACCACCGTGAGCGCCGGCGTGGCGGGCCTCGCGCTCCACGTCCAGCGCCACCAGGCCGTGGACGACTTCGCCTGCCCGTACTGTGACCTCGTGGACGTGGGGCGTTGGCGGAGCCAGGGGCGGACGTACGCCCGGTTCGGGCTGACGGCGCCGCGGCTCCAGGCCCTGCTCGACGGCGAGACCCTCACCGTGGACGACGTCGCCACCGCCATCTGGACCGGCGCCGTCGGCCCCGACGCCATGGGGCACCTGGTGGGCGGTCGCCTGGTCGACATGATGCGGGTGCCGTCGTCGGGACGACCGGTGGCCGACGGGCCGGAGGACGAGGCCGTGTCGGCCCCGCACGTGTCGTGGCTGGCGGGCACGCTGCTGGCGGCCGAGGTCGTCAAGGCGGCGGTGGGCCTCCCCGGCCTCGACCGGCGGGTGGAGCTCGACCTCACCGGGGTGCCGCTGGGCGGCTGGCGTCGCCCGGCCAGGAACCCGTCGGGCCGCTGCCCGTGCACCAACCCGGCGAGGCGCGACCTGGCCCGAGCCCTGTATGGCACATGAGCGAGCGTCCGTCCGCAGCGAGGCTCACCGAGCGAGGCCCGGCGACCAGAGCGAGCGTGGCCCGAGCGGCCCGGTGCCGCAGGCGCCATGAGCGGGAAGCATGAGCGAGCGCCACGACGACGACCGGTGTGCCCGGCTGTACCGCGACTGCAAGGTGGCGTCGGTGGGCTACGCCCGGCGGCTGCTGGCGTCGTCGGACGGGCGGAACCGGCACCTGGCGGCGTTCGACGCCGAGGAGTTCTACGACGCCGCCTGGGTGACCTACTACGAGCGCCGCGAGTACCTGGATGCCGACCGCGACCACGTGGCCTGCCTCAACGCCCTGATCCTGAGCCGCGTGCGCGACGAGCACCGGCGCTCCCGGGCCCAGAAGCGCCGTGCCCCCGGTCAGCCGGTGGCGTTCGAGGAGGCGGTGTCGGCTCCCGCCACGGCGACGGCGGAGACCGGCGACGTGGTGGCCGACCGCGACGAGCTGCGGCGCCTGCTCGCCAGGGTCACCAGCCCGGCCGACCTGCGGGCGCTGCTCGACCACGACTTCCGCGGGTTGAGCTACGCCGAGATCGGCCGCCGCGAGGGCATCACCGCCGAGGCCGCCCGTCGCCGCGCCCAGCGGGCCTCCCGCCAGGCCCGAACGGAGGACCCCGATGACTGACGACAGCCCCGACGTCGACATGGGGCCGCTGGTGGAGAGCGAGTTCGCCGTGCGGCACGGCATCGTCGGCGCCAGCCCCGACGTGGTGGTCGACGGCCCGCTGGTGCGCCGGGCCCGGGAGGCCGCCGGCCTCACCACCACCGACGTCGCCCTGGCCATGACCCGCCGCGGCTACCCGACCGACGCGGCCGCCGTCGCCGTCGCCGAGGACGCCCCGGCCCAGCGCATGCGGCCCCGGGAGGCGCGCCTGCTGGCGGCCCTGCTCGACCTGTCCCTGGCCGCCGTGGAGGCCCGCCCCCAGCCGTGGCCGGCGCAGTCGGCCGACGTCACGTCGCTCCGAGCCGCCGGCGTCGAGACCGTGGTGCTCGGCGACGACGTGGTGGTCCGCACCGGGAGCGGCAGCCACCTCGGGCTGCTGCGCTGTGCCGGCGACGCGTCGCTGCTCGACGCCCGCACCTACCGGATGGCGGCGGCCGCCCTGCTCAACGGCGCCTGGGCCCACCTGGCCGGGGCACTGCTGGTGACCGCGGCGCCGCCCCACCACGCCCTCGCCGTCGACGCTCTCGACTGCGTCACCCGCGCCCACGCCCCGACCGGCCTGTCGGGCTTCAGCCGCCTGGCCGACCCCGAGCCGCTGGCGTCGGCCGTGCGCGCCTACGACCGGGCCTACGCGATCAACTGGACCGACCCCGAGCCGCTCGACGCCCTGCTCGGTGCGGGCCCGACGGTCATCGCGAGCGGCGACCTCGGCGAGCGGGATGCCCTGGCCGCGGCCGCCCACGAGGTCGCGGAGCAGGCCCGCCGCGCCCGCCAGCCGGGCAAGCAGGCGGGCTACGAGGCGGCGGCGACCTGGCTGCGCTCGCTCGACGGCGCCGCCCTGGTCGCCGCGCTGGAGGAGTTCGCCGGGCTGTCGCCGCAGGAGGCCCGGGAGCGACTGGACCCGGAGGTGTCGCCGTGATCACACGGGTGCTGCTGCGCAACTGGCGTGGCTACGAGAAGCTGAGCCTCGACTTCGGTCCGGGCCTCACCTTCGTCATCGCCGACAACGGGGTGGGCAAGACCAGCCTGGTGAACGGTGTGGCGTGGGCGATCTTCGGCGCCGAGTCGGGGGTCGACGGCGAGGCCGCCATCCGGGCCGGCACCGACGAGACGTCGGCCGAGGTCGACGTGGTGCTGGGCGACGTGACCGTGTCGCTCACCCGCACCCTGCGCCGCCGGCCTGCCCGGGGCCGCAGCCGCCAGACGCTCGACGTCGCCATCGGCGGTGCGACCGCCGGAGCCGACGGTGCCGCCCTGCGCCGGCTGCTGGGCGACACGGCCGGCGTCCCGCTGGAGATCGTCCCCCAGCTCATGTTCGTCCCCGAGATGCGGCTGACCCACGAGGGCGAGCTGTTCGCCGACGTGCAGGAGCACCTGGCCGCGCTGCTCGGCATCGACGACCTGCGGCGGGCGGCCCGCACCCTGCGGGCGGTGCAGGGCGACGCCGGGCGCGACCTGCGGGCGCTCCAGCAGGTGGCCCGTCTCGACGAGGCGGCGGTGGCGGCGCTGTCCACCGGGGCCGACGACATCCGCACCGAGGTGGAGCACCTCGACGCCGCCCTGGTCGCCGACGGCGAGCAGCGCTCCCAGCTCGACCGGGTCGCCCGCGCCCTGGGCGACTGGGCCGTCCACGACCAGCGCGTCGCCCGCCACGAGGCCCGCCTCGAGGAGCTGGCCGCCGAGCTGCGCAGCGTCGGCATCGAGCCCGAACCCGACGAGGTGGCCGAGGCCGCCGGCCGGGTGACCGCCGAGGCCCGCGACCTCCAGGACGACCTGGTCGCCGCCCAGACCGAGACGACCCTGGTGGAGGGCCTGGTCGAGCAGCTGCAGGCCGCCGATGCCGTGTGCCCGGTGTGCCTGCAGTCGCTCGACGAGCCGACCGCCACCCACGCCGCCGGCCAGCACCGCACCCGCCTGGCCGAGCTGGCGGAGCGGCAGGTCGACACCGAGCGCCGGCGCCGGGCCGTCGACGCCGCCGCCGACAAGCTCCGTGCCATCGCCGACGACCTCGCCCGCCAGCGCCCACCGGAGCCGCCCGAGAGCCCCCGCCCCGAGGTCGCCGAGCCGGAGCTGCAGGCGCAGCTCGCCGAGCTCGACGGCCGGCGAGCCGAGATGCTCGCCCGGCGGGGGGCTCTCGGGGAACGGCTCGTCCAGGTCGAGCGCGCCCTGGACGAGGCCCGGCGCACCCGCGAGGCCGACGCGGCGGTCACCGGGACCCACGCCGTGGCGGCGTCGTCGGAGGCGTTGGCCAAGCTGGCCGAGGCCGAGGCCGACGCCCGCACCGAGCGGGCGCTGGAGCCGATCAGCCAGGCCATCGCCGCCCGCTGGGCCGAGTTCTTCGTCGGCTCGCCGAGCCGGCCCCGCCTGGCCGGCGGCGGCAGCATCGAGCTGGGGCAGGGCGAGGTGACGATCCCGTACGGGTCGTTCAGCGGGGGAGAGAAGACGCTGGCGTCGCTGCTGACCCGGCTGCTGTTCGTGACCGCCGCGACCGGCCTGCGCTCGATGTGGCTGGACGAGCCGCTGGAGCACCTCGACCCGGCGAACCGCACCCGGGTGGCCCGTCTGCTGGCCCAGGTCACCCAGCCCGGCAGCCACATGCGCCAGCTGGTGGTCACCACCTACGAGGAGGGCCTGGCCCGCAGCATGGTCGGCCGCCACGACGCCACCGACGTGGTCTACGTGTCGACCGACGCCCTCCTCTGACAGCCCGAAACCGAAATTGCGTGGCTGGTGGCTGCTCTACGACCGCCAGCCACGCCATTTCGCATGTATGCCTTGACGGCTATATAGCCACAGGGGCATACTGGAGGGCGTGAACACCCCGGCGTTCGAGGTCCTGGCCGAACCCAACCGTCGTCGCATCCTCGACCTGCTGCGCGAGGCCGAGCGACCGGTCGGTGACCTGGTCGCGGCGCTCGACGTCAGCCAGCCCACCGTGTCGAAGCACCTGCGGGTGCTGCGCGACGCCGGCATGGTGGAGGCCCGGTCCGACGCCCAACGTCGGCTCTACCGGATCCGCCCGGAGCCGCTGCGCGAGGTCGACGACTGGCTCGCCCCCTACCGGGTGCTGTGGGCCTCCCGTCTCGACGACCTCGCCCGTCACCTCGACGACATGCCCGACTAGGACGAAGGAGTCCTCATGCCCACAGAACCCCTCGGTCAGCTGGAGGCCGTCGGCGACCGCTGGCAGCTGCGCTTCACCCGTCACCTGCCCCACCCGCCCGAGAAGGTGTGGCGTGCCGTCACCGAGCCCGAGCACCTGGTCGCCTGGTTCCCCACCACCATCGACGGTGAGCGGGCCGCCGGCGCCGAGCTGCGCTTCGCCTTCCCCCACGACGGGGCGCCCGACATGCACGGCGAGATGCTGGCCTACGACCCACCCAAGGTGATGGAGCTGCGCTGGGGCGACGACGACGTCCTGCGCATCGAGCTGGAGCCCGTCGACGGTGGCCGCGGGACCGTGCTCACCCTGTCGGACGTCTTCGTGGAGCTGGGCAAGGCCGCCCGCGACGCCGCCGGCTGGCACGGCTGCCTCTTCGTCCTCGCCGACGTCCTCGACGGCAAGCCGACGACGCTGGAGGACGACGACGGCCGCTGGCAGGAGCTCGCCCCGGTCTACCGGGAAGCGCTGGGCCCCGAGGCCTCCACCATCGGCCCGCCCGACTGGCACCCCGAGGGCCAGTAACCCGAACCCGAAATTGCGTGGCTGGTGGCTGCTCTACGACCGCCAGCCACGCAATTTCGCCGTTACTTGGCGGCGGCGGAGGCGAACTTGCGGGAGGCCAGCCAGGCGAACACCACGGTGATGCCGACGGCCCACGCCAGGGCGATCCACGGGTCGTTGCCGGCGTCGCGGCCGTTGTAGAGCGCCCGGGTGGCGTTGGTGACGATCGTGAACGGGTTGGCGTCGGCGACCGGCTGCAGCCAGCCCGGCATGCTCGATGGGTCGACGAAGGCCGACGACACGAACGTCAGCGGGAACATCCAGATGAACCCGGCCGAGTTGGCCGCCTCCACCGAGCCCACCGACAGGCCCATCCACGCCTGCACCCAGCTGAACGCGTACGAGAAGAGGAAGAGCAGGACGGTAGCGAGTGCCGCCTCGGCCAGCGTGCCCTCGAAGCGGAAGCCGATGGCGAACGCCACCGCCAGCATCACCGCGAAGGTGAGCACGTTGCGGGCCACGTCCGACATCGTGCGCCCTATGAGCACGGCCGACGGGTACATCGGCAGCGAGCGGAGCCGGTCGATGATGCCCTTGGAGAGGTCCTCGGCCACGCCGACGCCGGTGAACGCCGAGTTGAACAGCACCGTCTGGGCGAAGATGCCCGGCATCAGGAACTGGTTGTAGTCGTCGTACCCCGGCACCTGGATCGACCCGCCGAACACGTAGGCGAACAGCAGGACGAACATCACGGGCTGGATCGTGGCGAACACCAGCAGCTCGGGGCTGCGGGGCAGGGCCCGCAGGTGGCGCAGCGCCTCGGTCCAGCTGTCGCGCAGCAGCCACACCGGCCCGGACGGCAGCTCGACCTCGTCGGACGGCCGGCCCAACGCTTCGTCGACGGTCACGGCCATCAGCTCGCCTTCCTCTCGGTCGCCCCGGACTCCTCGTCGTCGGGGATCCCGTCGCCGTCCTCGTCGGTGGCCGCGTGGCCGGTGAGCGAGAAGAACACGTCGTCGAGCGTCGAGCGCCGCACGCCGACGTCGCGGATGCCGACCTTCTCGTCGTCGAGCTGGCGGACGATCTCGGGCACCAGCCCGTCGACGTTCCACACGGGGATGATCACCTTGCGGTCGCCGTCGACGTGGCTCTCGCCGCAGGCCCGGGGGGCGAGCAGCTCGACCACCCGTGCGCTGTCGGCCGGGTCCTCGAGGAGGACCTCGACCTGGTCGCCGCCCGTCTGGGCCTTCAGTTCGGCGGCCGTGCCCCGGGCGATCACGACGCCCTTGTCGATCACGGCGATCTCGTCGGCCAGGCGGTCGGCCTCGTCGAGGTACTGGGTGGTGAGCAGCGTGGTGGTGCCGCTCTGCACGAGCTGCTCGATGAGCGCCCACACCTCGATGCGGCTGCGGGGGTCGAGCCCGGTGGTGGGCTCGTCGAGGAACAGCACCGACGGGCGGGCGATGAGGCTCATGGCGATGTCGAGGCGCCGCCGCATGCCGCCGGAGTAGCCGCTGACCACCCGGTCGCCGGCGAACTCCAGCGTGAAGCTCTCCAGCAGCTCGCCGGCGCGCTTGCGGGCCTCGGCGTTGCCCAGGTGGAACAGCCGGCCGACGTGCTCGAGGTTCTCGAAGCCGGTGAGGCGCTCGTCGACCGCCGCGTACTGCCCGGTGAGGCCGATGCGGGCCCGGGCCCGGCGGGGCTCCTTCACCACGTCGATGCCGTCGATGACGGCGCGCCCCTCGTCGGGCTTGAGCAGGGTGGTGAGGATGCGCACCGCAGTGGTCTTGCCGGCGCCGTTGGGGCCGAGGACCCCGAGCACCTTGGCACGCTCGATCTCCAGGTCGACCCCGCGGAGGGCTTCGGTCTTGCCGAACCGTTTCACGAGTCCTTCGGCGACGACGGCTTTGGTCACGGACGCGGACCTTACCGGCCACCGATGAGTCTCCCGACGCGGCGCGGTCACACTCCCTGTACGACCACACGAGGAGAGACGACCATGACCGACCCCACCTCACTGAAGAACCTCGACGGGTACGACGCTCCGATCATCGAGTGGGAGCGCGTCCGCCAACGGCTGGACGAGGGCTCCACCCAGGCGCCGGAGACGGGCGGCCCGAACCGCCACACGACCTGGCTGGCGACCACCAACCCGGACGGCCGGCCCCACGTCGTGCCCCTCGGGATGATGTGGGACGACGGCAAGGCGTACTTCACGTCGGGCCTCGGTGCCTCGCAAGGCGAAGAACCTCGCCCTGAGCCCGCGTTGCACCCTGTCGGTGGCGACGCAGCCCTTCGACATCACCGTCGAGGGGCAGGCGACGATCGTCACCGACGAGGCCACGCTCCAGCGCGTGGCCGGGCTGTACGCGGGCTGGGGCCCGACGGTACGCGACGGCGCCTTCTACCACGAGTTCAGCGCCCCGAGCGCCGGCCCGCCGCCGTGGTACCTCTACGAGGTCACCCCCGAGACGGTCTTCGCCTTCGGCACCGCCGAGCCCTACGGCGCCACCCGCTTCGACTTCTGAAGCTCACCGGTAGCTGATCACGAGGATGGCCCGGGTGCCGGGGGAGAGGGCCTCGTAGGTGTGGGGCTGGTCGGCGCCGAAGGTGGCGCGGTCGCCGGGACGCAGCTCCACCACGGTGTCGGCGGGCCCCACCCGCATGCGGCCCTTCACCACGACCACGCTCTCGGTGGCGCCCGGCAGGTGGGGCTCGGCGTGGTAGAGGTCGCCCGGCTCCATCGTGGCCTCGTAGACCTCGGTGACGCTGCGGCCGCTTGCGGCGACCAGCAGCCGGCTGGTGAACTCGGCGCCGGCGGCCTCCACGAGGATCCCCTCGTCGGCCCGCTGCACCTGCACGTCGGGCTCGTGGTGCAGCACCAGCTCGCTGAACGGCACGCCCAGGGCACCGGCGATGCTGACGAGCGTCTCCACGCCCGGGTTGCCGCTGGCCGCCTCGAGGTTCGACAGCGTCGACGTGCTCACCGAGGCCCGGTTGGCGAGCTCGCGCAGCGACAGGCCGGCCCGCACCCGCAGGCGGCGGACGTTGTCGCCGACCAGCGACACCACGGTTGCGGCGTTGGGACCGTTCTGTAGGCTGGACGCATCGTCCGACACAGCGAACAGTCTCTGCGGGGAGAGATCCGCCGTCAAGCACTGTCGGTCGCTCCGGCCGTGATGCCGTTCGGGGTGGCCTTCGGCATCGCCTCCACCGAAGCGGGCCTGGCGGTGTGGCAGGCCTCGGCGTACTCGCTGCTGGTGTTCACCGGCAGCGCCCAGTTCGCCGCGGTCGGCGTGATCGGCGACGGCGGTTCGGCGGTCTCCGCGATCGCCGCCGGCGTGCTGCTGAACGTGCGGTCGCTGGCCTTCGGGGTGGTGATGGCCTCGGCGCTGCAGGGGCCGTGGTGGAAGCGGGCGCTCTGGTCGCAGCTCATGATCGACGAGACGACCGCCCTCGGCTCCGCCCAGTCGGACCTGAAGCTCCGCCGCTACGCCTACCTCTTCACCGGTGTGGTGCTCTTCGTGGCCTGGAACCTCAGCACGCTGGTGGGCGCGGCGGCGCTGTCGTCGTCGGGCGACCTGGTGACTACCTGGGGCATCGACGCCGCCATCCCGGCGGTGTTCCTGGCGCTGCTGTGGCCCCGGCTGTCGGACCCCGGTCAGCGGCGCAGCGCCCTCGTCGGCGGCGCCATCGCGGTGGCGCTGCTGCCGATCGCCCCGCCGGGCGTGCCGATCCTGGTCGCCGGCCTGGGCGTGGTCGCCGGCTGGCGCAGCGCGCCGAGCGACGGGCCTCGGCCGGTCGAGGCGGGGGAGCGGGTGGCGTGACGGCGACCGTGGTGCTGGTGGGCCTGACCCTGTGCACCTACGCGCTCAAGGCGGCGGCGCCGCTGGTGCTGGGCGCCCGCCCGCTGCCCACCAACCTCGCTCGTGTCGCCGACCTCCTGCCCGCCGCGCTGCTGGCGGCCCTGGTGATGGTCAGCGCGCTCGAAGAGGACGGCGCGGTCGCCCTCGACGCACGGGTCGTGGGACTCGCGGCGGCGGCCACGGCGCTGACGCTGAAGGCGCCCTTCGTCGTGGTCGTGGTCGCAGCCGTGGCGGCGACGGCGGTGACACGCGCACTCTGACGGGCATGGTCAGCCTCCTCACTTTCTGCCGGCGCGAGCCTTGCGGAACCTCATGACGCCGAAGCCGGTGATGGCCAGGCCTCCGAGGATCCACCAGGGCGCCCGGCCCCGTTGTTCGTCGCGGGCACGGGAGCAGGCGGCGTCGGCCGACGCCGAGAGGAACCCGGGACCGCCGGTGGCCTGCCCGCCGGACGCGCAGGTGATCTCGACGAACACCCCGCCCTGGAGGTGTTCCGCCTCGCCGGCGGTGCCGCCGACCGACCGCACCCCGTAGACCAGCACGAACACGCCGACGACGATGATCGCCAACGGCTTCACGATCGCCGAGAGCATCGCCCTCATACGTTCACTTCCACTGCTTCCCTACACACACCCGGTCCGATCGGGTCGAAGGTAGATCGTCCGATCGCGCCAACCGCGGACCCTCGGCGGTCGCGCCGCTAAGGTCCGCCGGATGTCTTCGGGGGGCCTCGATCGGCGCTGGTTGTACGCCCTGCTGGCGATCTGCGTCGTCGCGCTGGGGATCCGGGTGGGCTACGTGCTGGGGTGGCGCGACGTGCCGTCGATCGAGGGCGACGCGCGCTACTACCACGACGGCGCCAACCTGCTGGCCGACGGCGAGGGGTTCGTCCACCCCTACGCCTGGCGCGACGGCGTGCGGATCGCGGGGGCCGACCACCCGCCCGCCTACATCGTGGTGCTGGCGCTGCCGTCGCTGCTCGGCTTCGACGGCATCCGCGACCACATGCTGGCGTCGTGCCTGATCGGC
>DATHJB010000026.1 GCA_035316325.1 Acidimicrobiales bacterium | reverse complement strand
CTGCCATACGCTCCGGATGCGCACCCCGTTCTGCCTCCCGATTCGGACCTTCAGACAGCCCGGAACGTAGGAAGCAAACGGGGTGCGCCCGCGGATAGCCGCTCAACTGACCCACGGATCAGTCAGTTGAGCCAGATTTCTACGAGCGAGATGTCCGTTACTCTCGGGGCCGACCTCGCCCCACACGAGGAGCTGACATGGAGCTGACCAACACATTCCGGGTCGCCGTCCCGGTCGACGAGGCGTGGACGCTCCTCACCGACCTCGAGCGCATCGCCCCCTGCATGCCCGGCGCCCAGCTGACCGAGATCGAGGGCGACGAGTACCGCGGCGTGGTCAAGGTGAAGGTCGGGCCGATCACGGCGCAGTACAAGGGCGCGGCGCACTTCGTCGACCGCGACGACGCCGCGCACCGGGCCGTGCTCCGCGCCGAGGG
This sequence comes from Acidimicrobiales bacterium, assembly GCA_035316325.1. Lineage (NCBI taxonomy): Bacteria > Bacillati > Actinomycetota > Acidimicrobiia > Acidimicrobiales > Acidimicrobiales bacterium. The sequence goes on along the minus strand of DATHJB010000026.1, from coordinate 11,739 downwards.
CCGCGAGACCCGGGGCCAGGGTCAGGCTGCGGCCACCATCACGGCACAGCTGGTCCCCGACGGCGACGGCACCGAGGTCTCCGTGCTCACCGACCTGGTCGTCACCGGCAAGGTGGCGCAGTTCGGCCGGGGCGTGCTGGCCGACGTGTCGTCGAAGCTGCTGGGCCAGTTCGCCACCAGCCTCGAGGCCGAGATGCTCTCGCCGGAGGGCCCGGACGCCACGGCCGACGGCACCAACGACTCCGCGCCGACGTCGGCATCAGCCGGGGCCACACCGTCGGCGCCTGCGGCGATGCCCGGCGACGGCGTGCGCCACGTCGACTCGCCGCCCGCCGAGCCCGTCGACCTCCTCGGCACCGCCGGCGCCCCGGTCGCCAAGCGGTTGGCGTTGGTGCTCGGCGGCCTGACGGGGATCCTGCTGCTCCGCCGCCTGTTCCGCCGCCGGCGCCGCTAGCGCCGACGGCGGTGGCGGGTCGGTTACGGCGCGAAGGTGATCGGCGCGGTGGCCAAGCCCTGGAAGCCGTGGATGTAGACGCCGGCGACGATGCAGTTGCCCGGCACCGAGCAGTCGGTCGTCTCGTCGATGTTGTGGCGGATCACCTTGTAGACGGTCAGCGGCTTCACGTAGCCGCCGTTCGCGTCGGCGCTGTGGCTGGTCGCGGTGCGACCGTCGCAGTCGTCGATCGAATCGGCCCCGGCGACGCACTGAACCATGCCGACGGACGAGTTCGGTGCGTAGCCGCTACCGGTGACGGTGACGACCTGGCCGTCGACCAGGCCTGTGTTCGGCGTGACGGACACGGCCGGCCCCGTGGCGCACGCGGTCAACCCGACCGCGACAACCAGACCCGCCGCCCCCAGAAAAAGGCGGTTTCTCATGGTGTTTCCCCCAGTGTTTGCTCCGTCGCCCAGTCTAGGGGACGACGCCTCAGCGTGCGGCGCGGGCTACACGCCGGTACCAGCCGTCGACGGCGTTGGTGCTGCGCTGGATCTTGCGCCGCAGCCGGGCCTCGTCGTCGGTCTCGGCGCGGACCGTCCCCTCGATGGCGGCGTCCTGGCGGCGGAACGGGACCACCTGCACCAGCGGCGTGCCCTGCTTCAGGGTGTACATGCCGTCGTCCGCGGTCACGACGAACGGGAGGTTGACCGGCGAGCGGTAGGTGTCCGTGTCGACCACGCCGCCGAACACGTGGACGACCTCGTCGGGCCGGTTGACCGGCGGAACGAAAAGGCAGCTCCAGCCCGGCGGGGTCCGGATGGTCCAGTAGTTGTGGAACTTCATCGGCGGCCGGGGCTCGTACGGGTTGCCGACCACCTGGAAGGGGGCGTGGTTGCTGACCATCTCGCGGTCGAACTCCCAGCCCGAGGTGACGGACTTGCCCCCGTCCGCGACCTCCAGCCGGACCGTCGCCGCGAGCGGGACGATCCAGCCGGTGGCCATGGCGTCGAGGAAGGGCATGCAGCGCTTGGCGGTGAGGCCGTTGTTGGTGGCGCCGACCCGGTCGGCATCGGTGCCGGGCAGACGGCGGAACCACGCCGGGAGCGCACTGCGGGCGGGAACGGGCGGCGCGATGACGCCCTCGTCCTCGGGGCTGCAGGTGAACTCGATCACCGGCACCGACCGGCGACGCCCCCGCATCACGTGCTCGAGTTCGACGAGGAGTTCGAGCTCGAGTTCGAGCTGCCGTTCGACGACGAGTTGCTCGACGAGTTGGAGCTGCCGTTCGAGCTGCTGTTGGACGACGAGTTCGAGCTGGAGTTCGACGACTGGTTGCTGCTCGAGTTGCTCGACTGGTTGCTCGACGTGTTCGAGGACTGGTTGGACGACTGGTTGCTCGACGAGTTGCCGGACTGGTTCGAGCTCGGGGGTGGGGGCGGTGGCGGAGACGGCGGAGCGGGAGCCACCGTCGTCGGCGGCGGAGGGGGCGGCGGGGCGGTGGTCGGCGCGGCCGTGGTGGCCGGGCTGTTGTCGCTCACGCCGACGGGCTCGGTCGGGCGGGGCTGGTCGTCGCCGTCGCAGCCGCCGACGGCGACCGACATGGCCACACCGGCCGCAAGCAGGCCGGCGGGGACGAGCTTCCAGTTCAAACGGTTCGGAGCAGGCATGCCCCGACTCTCGGGCCCGCGGGTGAGACCGGCGTGAGCCCCCCATGAGATGTCTCTCATCTAAGGAGTGCTCGACACCACCCGGTAGCCCATCCCCCGCATGGTCTCGATCACCCCGGAGCCCAGCTTGCGACGCAGGTAGCGCACGTACACGTCGACGATGTTCGACTCGGGGTCGAAGTCGTAGCCCCACACGTGGGAGAGCAGCTGCTGGCGGGAGAGCACCTGGTCGGGATGGCGCAGGAACGTCTCGGCCAGGGCGAACTCCCGGGCCGTCAGCTCCACGCTGCGGTCGCCGACCGTCGCCCGCCGGGTGCGCAGGTCGAGGGTGACCGCACCGCAGCGCAGCAGCGTCGTCTCCTGCTGGCCGTCGGTGCGGAGGCGCACCCGGATGCGGGCCATCAGCTCCTCGAAGCGGAACGGCTTGGTGACGTAGTCGTCGGCGCCGCCGGCGAACCCGGCGACGGTGACGTCGACCTCGTCGCGGGCCGTCAGGATCACCACCGGGAGGCGTTCGCCGCGCTCGCGCACCTCCCGCAGCACGTCGAGCCCGTGGAGGCGGGGCAGGCCCAGGTCGAGGATGACCAGGTCGAAGTCCTGGTCGCGGGCGAGCGCTGCGGCGGCCTGGCCGTCGGCGACGATCGTGGTGCTGAAGCCGTTGGCCCGCAGGCCCTTCTCGAGGAAGCTGGCGATGCGCGGTTCGTCCTCGGCGATGAGGATGCGGGTCATGGCCCTGCTCCGGGTGGGTCGGTGGGGATCGTGAGCGTGAAGCGGGCGCCGTGGCCGGGCCGGCTCTCCAGCTCGATGCTCCCGGCGTGCGCCTCGGCGACGGCCCGCACGATGGAGAGGCCCAGGCCGGCGCCCTCCGAGCGGCGCCGGCGGTCGCCGCCGCGGGCGAACCGCTCGAAGATCACCGAGCGGTCGACGACGGGGACGCCCGGGCCGGTGTCGGCCACCCAGAACCGCACCTCGCCGTTCGACGCCGCCGACCCGAGGGTGATGGCGGCATCCGGGCCGGCGTGCTCGACCGCGTTGCGGGCCAGGTTCAGCACCGCCTGCGTGAGGCGCTGCCGGTCGGCCACCACGGTGATCGCCGCGGTCTGCTCCAGGGCCCAGTGGCGCTCGCCGAACGTCTTCGCCTTGGCGAACAGCTCGGTGGTGAACGGCTCGACCGCCACCGCCTCGGTGCGCAACAGCCCGGGCTGCTGCAGCTTGGCGAGGAGGAGCAGGTCGTCGACGATGCGGCTCATCCGGTCGAGCTCGTCGGTCACCAGCGCCACGGTCTCGCGGCGCTCCTCGGGGTCGTCGCCCAGCAGCTCGAGGTGGCCCCGGACGATCGTGATCGGCGTGCGCAGCTCGTGCCCGGCGTCGTCGACGAAGGCCTGCTGGGTGGCGAACGACTCCTCCAGCCGGTCGAGCATGGCGTTGAACGTGGAGGCCAGCTCGGCGATCTCGTCGTCGCCCTCCACGTCGATGCGCCGGGCGAGATCGGTGTCGCTGATGGCCCGGGCGGTGAGGGTCACCTCGCGGATGGGGCGGAGGATGCGCCCGGCCACCACCCAGCCGATGACCACGGCGACGGCCAGGATCGTGGCCGCGACGGCCGAGCTGGTGGCGATGACCCCGGTGATCTCCTCCCGCTCCCCGCGCAGGAAGTTCGCCACCACGAACACGCCGAGCGTCTCGCCTTCTGCGTCCTGCAGGGGCAGGGCCAGCCAGCGCACCTCGCCGGCGTCGCTGTCCAGCTCCCCCTGGGCGGAGTCGGTGAGGGCCGCCCAGCGGTCGCCGGCATGGGATGCCTCTCCGAGCCGGACCGGGGCCGTGGACGCCCGGAAGAACTGGCCGTCGACGAACGTGTAGTAGGCCTCGCCGTCGCCGGGCACGTTGCGGTTGAGGAAGGTCTCGAACATGGCCTGCACGTCGGCGCCGAAGGGTGCGCCGGTCGCCGGGTCGCGGCCTGTGGCGAGGCTGCGCATCTCGACGACCTCCTGCTCCAGGTGGTCGTTGACCTGGGCGTCGAGCTGCTGGAGGAGCAACCGCCGGGAGAGGAGGAGGCTGCCGACGACCGCCAGCGCCGTCAGCCCGATCATCCCCCCGAGGATGCGCAGCCGGACCGACGGGCGGAAGCCGACCCGCTCAGCCATCGTCGTCGTCGTCGCCGTCGTCGTCGCTGCCACCGTCGTCATCGTCGTCGTCACCGGGGGGCGGCTGGGTCGGTCCGACCGTCGGTGGCGGCACGATCGCCGGCGCAGTCGTCGTCGTGGTGGTGGCCCCGGGGGTGCCGGAGTTACCGGTCGTGGTGGTGGTGCCGGTGGTCCCGGTGCCCTCCACGACGATCGGTGCCGGGGGCTCCGGCCCGTCGTCGCCTTGGAGCAGCAGCGTCGCCACGAGGGCGCCGACCGCCGCGGCGACGGCCAACGTCACTGCCTGTGCCCGGGAGACCACCCCAGCACTCTGCCGGGTCCACACTGCGATCGGATGAGCCAGAGATGAGAACCCTCTCATCTTGGCGTGTCCTCACCCGTGTTGGGTGGCGGCGACCCTGACCGTCGAGTCCCCGGCGGCGGCGGGGACTCGACGGTGTTCGACCTCAGGGGTCAGGTGTACTTCCAGGGGGAGCAGCCGACGTTCGTCTCACATATCCGGGCCACCGTGACCTGCTGCGGATAGTGGTTGCGGGTGCTTCCCGAGTTGTTGCAGCCGTTGCTGTCGTACAGGCTGTAGCGAACCGTGCCACCGATGGTCGACACGTCGTACTGGACGAACACGGTGTTGCCGTCGCACTCGTTGTCCAACACCGCGACCTCGTTGTGGCGCACCACGGCCCCGGAATCGGCCCCGTGGTAGAGACCGATGGTGTGGGCGCTCGCCGACGTGGCGAAGGCCATCGACAGGACCATGCCGATCCCGGCCATGGTCACCATGCGTTTGATCATGAGGACGTCTCCAAGCTCATCAGGACAGGCCCCCGGCGGGTGGCCCATCTCGTCGATGCGCATGGTGACCCTCCGCTGCTAGCCGCCTGCTAGCGAGCCGCTAGTCAGCGCGGGAGCCGCTCGGCACGCAGGGCGGTGCGGCGGACCTTGCCGGCGTCGTTGCGGAGGGGTTCGTGGACGAGCTCCACGGAACGGGGAACCTTGTAGCGGACGAGTCGCTCGCCGAGGAAGGCGAGCAGCTCCGGGATGTCGAGGTCGTCGCCATCGCCCTCGGGCTCGACGATGGCGTGCACGGCGTTGCCGAAGTCGTCGTCGGGCAGGCCGACGACCGCGCACGAGCGGACACCGGGGTGCTCCTGCAGGGCGGACTCGACCTCGGCGGGGTAGACGTTGACGCCGCCCGACAGGATCATGTCGGTGAGGCGATCCCCCAGGTAGAGGTAGCCGTCGGCGTCGACCCACCCGACGTCGCCCAGCGACTCCCAGCCGCCGTCCCGGGCGCGGGCCTCTGCGCCGAGGTAGTGGTAGGTGGGCGTGGCCCGTCCGACGGATCGGAGCCACACCTCGCCCTCCTCTCCGGCGGGCAGCTCGTGGCCGTCGGCGTCGGTGACCTGCACCGTGCCCTCGGCGGGCCGGCCCACCGACCCCCGGTGCTCCAGCCACTCGTTCCCGGTGATGACCGTGCCGGCCTGCCCTTCGGCGCCGGCGTAGAGCTCCCAGATGCGCTCCGGCCCCAGCCAGTCGATCCAGGCTTCCTTGAGCCACGGCGGGCACGGTTCGGCGAGGTGCCACGCGACCTGCAGCGACGAGAGGTCGTAGCCCAGGCGCACGTCGGTGGGCAGCCGCCAGATCCGCTTCATCATCGTGGGCACGAGGTAGACGACGTCGGCGCGGTGCTCCTCGATGGCCGCGAGCGTCGCCTCGGCGTCGAAGCGCGGCAGGACCACCACGTGGGCTCCGGAGAGCAGCGCGTCGCACGCCCATACGAGCGGACCGTTGTGGTAGAGCGGGCCAGGCATCACCAGGCAACCGTCGGGGCGGAAGCCGACGAGGGACGGCGCATCCGGGTCGAGCGTGGCCGGGTCCCCGGAGACGATGACCTTCGGGCGGCCGGTGGAGCCACCCGAGGTGGGGGCCTTCCAGGCCGGCGAGACGGCGTCGGGCAGGGCGGTGTCGCCGACGGACGGGTCGGGCGCGTAGCCCACCGGGAGGCAGGCCCGCCCGCCGAACGTCCCCGGCTCCGCGCCCAGGACCACCCGGGAGTCGGCCAGGTCGACGATCGCCTCCAGCTCCCGCGCCGGCAGCTGGGCGGAGACCGGCTGGGGGACCGCGCCGAGCTTCCACGTCGCCGCCACCGCCACGAACCAGGCGACCGAGTTCGGCAGCCCGATGGTCACCATGTCGCCCGGGCCTACGCCCCGGGCTCGGAGGTCGTGGGCGAGACGGTTGGACGCGGCATCGAGCCGACGGCGCGACACCTGCTCGTCCCCGCACGTGACCGCGACGCGGTCGGGGCTCGCCGCCGCGAGGGCAGCCAGCTGGGCGGGGTAGGAGATGCGGTCGGCCATGGGCTCCTCGTCGTCGGTCATGGGTGTCGTGCCCGGCTCCCCGAAGGAAGCCGGGCACGCAGCCGATCAGCCTCCGAACACGCCCGGTGGGGTGAGCTCGACGTAGGCCTGCCCGCTCACCGGCCGGCCGTTGACGTTGCCGGTGACCGTGCTGGCGCCTTCCCAATAGGTGCCGGCCGGGGAGACGTCCACCCGTAGCTCCTGGTCCTTGAGCTTGGGCTGGATCGTCAGGTGGCCTCCGGGCACGGTCAGCCGCCATCCGCTGCTGTAGGTGACGCCGCTGGCCGGGCTCGTCCAGGTGCCGAGCACGGTCTCGGTCAACGAGCTCGGGTCGAGTGCCTGCGTGGACCCGTTGGATCGCACCAGGGTGCCCACCTTCTCGACGATCTGACCGTCACCGTCCTTGATCAGGTAGATCATGTACTGGGTGCCGTTGGTGAGCTGCACGCTGAACCAGTCCCAGCCGGCGGGGTTCGGCAGGAAGTCGCCCCACTGGTGGTCGAACCACGAGGTGCCGGTGACCAGGACGGGCACACCGTGGTCCATCACGACTCCCGAGGCCTTCAGGTTGGGGCGCGAGTAGTAGAAGGACTCGCCGAGCGGACCGTAGGGGATGACGCCGCCGTCGCCGTGCAGGGCGGCGGGCAGCGACGTGTTGAGGTTGAGGTTCAGGCTGTAGCTGGCGTCGGTGAAGGCGCCGGTCACCCGGTTCGTCCCGTTGCGGCCCTTCATGTTCCAGTCGTCGACGCTGATGTCGATCCCCCCGTCGGGCAGGACCGGGTCGGGCTGCACCGTGATCTTCTCCTCGAACATGAACGTGCCTCGGGTGAGGTCCGTGACCGCCATGTGGCCGGCGTACACACCGAGGTCCGGGAAGGCGACGTCCTGGTGGAACATCGTGAACTCGAACCCGTACGAGTGCGGGCGACCGTGGATGTCGATGCCCTTGAGGTGCCCCGTGAAGTACCACCACTCGGTGTTCGCTCCGTGCGGGCCCTCGTCCTGGGGGAAGGAGATCTGCGGGGTCTGCGCCGCAGCGACGGCGACACCCCCGCCCGGCGCGGCTGCGGACGTGAGCACGACGCTGCCGAAGACGAACGCCAGCAGTCCCCTTCTTCTTCGTGACCTGATCATGGTTCCCCCTTGTGAGCTACCGACGGTCGTCGCGCGGCCGCCAGTAGATGAGCTTTCGGTCGAGCACCTCGAACGTGAGGTAGACGAGCCCGCTGAACACCCCGGCGATCAGGACCGTCGCGTAGAGGTCGGGGATCCGCAGGAAGTTGCCGGCGTTGGCGATGAGGAAGCCGAGCCCGTAGCGCGCTCCGAGGAGCTCGGCGGCGAGCGCGGCCGCGACGGCGAAGTACACGGCGGTCTTGAGCCCCGTGAAGATGAGGGGCAGGGCGGACGGCACCTGGTGGTAGCGGAAGCGCTGGCGTGGCGTCGCTCCCAGCGACCTCAGCAGGCGGGTGCCGTCGGGATCGGCGATGGAGAGCCCGGTCAGGGTGTTCAGGTAGACGGGGAAGAACACGACGAGGACGACCATGACCGTCGTCGCCCGGTAGCCGACGCCGAACCAGACGTACAGCAGCGGGAGGAGGACGACCTTGGGAAGCGCCTGGAGCGCCACCACGTAGGGGGTGATGAGGCGCCGCACCGAGCGAGAGCGCTCACAGACGAGAGCGAGGAGGATCGCCGAGATCGATCCCAGCGCGAAGCCCGTCAGCACCTCGGTCGCGGTCACCCGCAGGTGCTCGGCGAAGGTGTCCCGCTGCACGACCTCCGTGATGCTCTCGCCCACGGAGCCCGGGGTGGGGAGGACGACCTCGTGCACGGTCCCGGACGCCGTGAGCTGGTGCCACAGGAGGTAGGTGCCGGCGAACAGCGCGGCGGTGATGACCAGTGGGGCACGCCGACGGATCACAGCGCCCCCAGGATCTTCCTGACCTCGAAGACCATGTCCTGGAACTCCGGGGCCCGCATCATCGCGATCGTCCGGGGTCGGGGAAGGTCGACGCTGATGATCTCGACGAGGCGGCCGGGCCGGGGGCTCATCACGAACACCCGGTCCGCCAGGAAGATGGCCTCCTGGATGTTGTGGGTGACCAGCATCGCGGTCTTCCGGGTTGACGCCCAGATGTCCAGGAGCATGAGGTTCATGTCCTCACGGGTGAACTCGTCGAGCGCGCCGAACGGTTCGTCCAGCAGCAGGAGCTCGGGGTCCTGCAGCAGGAGGCGGGCCAGGGCGACACGCTGCTGCATGCCGCCGGACAGCTCGTTCGGGTAGTTGTCGGCGAAGGAGCTCAGCCCGACCAGCTCGAGCAGGTCGAGTGCCCGCGCCTTGTGCAACGCCCGCTTCTGCCGGCGGATGTCGATCGGCAGGAGGGTGTTGTCGAGAGCCGTCCGCCAGGGGAAGAGGACCGGCGCCTGGAACATCATCCCGATCTCCGGACGGGGCCGGTCGATCTCCGAGCCCTCGAAGGCCAGGGTGCCGCCGGAGCGGTCGAGGAGGCCGCCGACGAGGTTGAGCAGCGTCGACTTGCCGCAGCCGCTCGGTCCGACCAACGTGACGAGCTCGCCCCGCCGGACCTCGAAATCGACGGCCGAGAGGGCCACGAGCTCGCTGCCGGATCGGTCGGTGAACGTCTTGCCGAGCTCCCGGCCCACCAGGACGACGGCGCCTTCGTCGGCCGCACCGGCCGCGGCGCTGCGGGGGTCAGCCATGCGCGCCGACCTCCGTCGGTCGATCGGACGGCTCCCAGTGGACGATCCACCGTTCGAGGCGGTCGACCGCGAGGTACATGACCATCCCGAGGCCGGCGACGGCGACCGTGACCGCGTACATCATCTCGGTGTTCATCGCGATCCGGAACGCCGTGATCAGGTAGGCCAGCCCGTCCCGTTGGATGAGGAACTCGGCCAGGATCGCCGATATGAACGCGACGGTCAGGCTGAGCTTGATCCCGGCGAAGATCACCGGTGCCCCTTCGGGGAGGACGTGCATCCGGAGGCGCTGCCGCCGCGTCGCACCGAGCGATCTCATCAGGCGGTCGCGCGGTTCCTGGGCCTCCCGCAGCGCGACCAGGGTGTTGATGAACATCGGGAAGAACGCCGCCAGGACCACGACGACGATGCGGGAGTTGTAGCTGTAGCCCATGCTGATGGTGATGAGCGGCACCAGCGCGACCTTGGGCAGGATGTTGAGCGCCACCACGAACGGGTAGACGCCGTCGCGCACGAGGGGCACCATGCCGATGGCCAGGGCCAGGCCGACGCCGCCGGCCAGGGCGATGCCCATGCCGAGGCCGATCACCCGGAGCGTGGCCCAGAGGTTCTCGTAGAAGTACCCGCGGCCCAGCAGCAGGAGGAGCGCGTTGCCCACCTCGTGGGGGCCCGTCAGGAGGCGGTCGCTGGCGACGTCGAGCGCCGCGGCGAGCTGCCAGAGCCCGAGGAGCGTCACCAGCAGCAGGAGCTGGGCGAGACGACGCCCTCGCACCTCCCCCGTCACGAGCGCTCCGCCAGTGCCTCGATCTCGGCGTAGTCGAAGTCGTTGATCTCCTCGACGAGCGAGTTGTCGATGATCGACTCGACGTCCACCTCGGCCGACAGGGTCGTGCCGTCGTCGTCGGCGCTGCCGGTCTCGATGAGGAACTTCTGGAAGTCGTCGAACGCCTCGGGGTCCTGCACCCCCAGGCTGTGGAAGTCGGCGTTGCCCTCCTCGAAGGCGAACGCGTTGCCGGCGGCATAGGCGCCTTCGAGGAACCCGGCGACGAGCTCGACGTCGAGGCCCTCCGCGGACGCCGGCGCGGCGGCGATCGCCATCTCCGCGGCGGCTCGGGGGTTGGCCCGCAGGAACACCGTCGCCTTGGCCTTGGCGCGCAACAGCCGGACCAGGGCATCTCGGTTGCCCTCGAGCAGATCGGGGGTCGTCGCATAGCCGTGGCCGGGGAAGCTCTGGATGTAGCCCGGGGTGATCACCCGGAGGTCCACGCCGGCCGCCCGGAAGATCTCGAAGTCGAAGATCGATGCCGCGACGATGTCGACGTCACCCGATTCGATGGCGTCCGCCGTCTCGGGACCGCCGGCTCCGATCGCGACGAGCTCGAGGCCGTCCTCGCCCTCGGCGAGGCCCATGCGGGCCAGCGCACCCCGGAGCACGGGCACCTCGCCGCCGGCGAAGTCGGTGATGCCGATCCGGGCCCCTCGAACGGTCTCCTCCGACCACTCCTCGATGGGGCTGCTGCCGTTGACGGCGAAGCCGAAGGCATACCCCCGGGCGCCGAGGTAGACCGACCTGAAGTCGAGCTCCTCGGCCACCGCCACCAGGAGCGCGAACGAGTCCGCCGACGCGATGGTCCCCGTGCCGCCCACCAGGGTCTGCAGGGCGCGGATCGAGTTGCCGGGGTACTCGATCGACAGCTCGATCCCCTCGTCGCGGTAGAACCCCAGCTCCTCCGCGACCGCGCCCGGACCGTTGGTGAAGGTCGGCCCCGGTGTCGAGAGGAGCTCCACGACCCGGGCCGTGGAGCCGCCCCCTGATGAAGAACCCTCGTCGTCGGGGGCGATCGGGTTCTCCGCCTCGTCATCACCGCCGCACGCCGCGAGCAGCCCACCACCGAGGACACCGACGACGCCCGCCGACGACCAGGCCAGCAACGTCCGCCGGGAGACGCGCCCTCCGGCGACAACCCCACCTCCGAGCCTTGGATCAGCTGCCATCGAGCTCCCCCCGTCCTGTGACGTCCGTCGCCTCGAAAAGAGAATCTATACATTCCAATAAGTACGCGGCAAGGCAGGCGGCAGAGAAGCGGAGGTCGACGTCCGGCGGGCAGCCGGGGCGCGTGGCCAGGCAGGAGATCGTCGTACCACTCATGCCGCGAGGTCTTCCACGAGGTACGCGAACGTGTGTTCCCATCGGTTAGACTGAGATGCGTGGATGTGGTCGACGAGCTTCACGAGAACGCGAAAGCACTCGTCGGTGTCGACACGCACACTCTCACCGACGACGAGCTCGGCGACGCGTTGGTGGGCCTGCACCGAGTCGAGGCGCTACTGGCCGCGGCCAAGGCCCGGCTGACCGACGCCTTCGACGTTCGCAGGGCCTGGTCTCATGACGGCTCCAAGAGCGCCGC
>DATHJB010000025.1 GCA_035316325.1 Acidimicrobiales bacterium | reverse complement strand
GCGCCCCGCCTTCCACCGCCGGCGCTTCACCTCCACCCGCCAACTCCAAGCCGAGATCGACGCCTGGCTCATCAACTACAACAACCGGCGCCGCAACCACAGCGACTACATGCGCGGCCGCACACCCCGCCAGATGCTCACCCTCCACCGCAACCGCCAAACAGCCTGACACCATGACCCAACCCAGAGCCCACCCGTCACCTCAATCCCCGGTCCGGAAGGGCTGGTGGTGGGGTCGTAGGCGAACCGCAGCTCGCCGTCGACCCGGGTGATGTCGGGGATCGGGGGGACCGGGCGGTCGCGGCGGCCCAGCGAGCCGTCGTGGACGAAGGCGAAGTGGGCCAGGTCGACGAAGTTCTCCACCCGCCGCGGTGCCGCCACCGGCCAGGTGTACGGCTCGCCCACCAGCACCTTCATGGTCGTGTCCTCGAACGCCGGGCAGGCCGGCACCACCGTTTCGGCGGCGCCGTCGAGCCGCACCCACACCAGGCCGTACGCCAGCGTCGCCTCGAAGGCGTCGACCCGGGCCCGGCCCGGGATGGGGCCGTAGGGCATCGACGGGATGTCGACGCAATGCCCGTCGGGGGCGAAGGCCCAGCCGTGGTAGGCGCAGCGCAGGCAGTCGTCCTCCACCGTGCCCACGGAGAGCCGGGTCGACCGGTGGGGGCACCGGTCGACGACGGCGATCGCCCGGCCGCTCCCCAGCCGGGCGACGGCGAGGTCACGGCCCAGCAGCCGCACCGGCACCGGCCCGGGCAGCTGCGACGCCAGGCACACCGGATGCCAGTGGTACTCCAACGCCCGCCGCAGCCCGCCCGCCAACTCCGAAACTTCGACAGAAGTGGTGGCCAGAGCGCCATCTGTGTCGAGATTTCGGGTGGGGACCGACGTCATGCGGCGACCGGGGTGGCGACGTTCGCCGGGAGCCAGCGGCCGGCCCGGACGCAGCCGACGGCGGCCAACCGGCGGTCGGCGACGATCGTCTCGTGGCCGTCCGACAGCGAGGCGGGCCCCTCCACAACGGCCAGGACCGACACCTCGGCGGGCCGGCCGACGGCGAGGGACCCCAGCTCGCCCTCTCGGCGGATCGACGTGGCCGGCCCGAGGGTCGCCATCGCCACCACCTCGGGCAGCGGCACGCCGAGCGCCCAGATCTTCGACATCGTCTCGGGCAGCGACCCGACCGGGCCGTCGACGTTGTAGATGTTGAGGTCGGTGCTGATCGAGTGCGGGAGGTAGCCGGCCTCGAACAGCCGCCGGGCGGTGCGGAACCGGAAGTCGGTGGCGGAGTGGCCGATGTCGAGCCGCACGCCCCGCTCCACCGCGTCGACGAACTCGGGCGTCACTGTCCCGTCGGCCGGGGAGAGCTGCCCGCCGCCCGCCCGGAAGGCGTGGGTGATGATGTCGCCGGCGCGCAGGGTGGTGAGCAGGGCTTCGTTGGTGATGGTGGGCGTGTGCGGGAAGCGGCCGAGGTGCACCATCACCGGCAGGTCGCCCGACACGGACTGGGCGCCGGACAGGAACGGGCTGTGGGTGTCGTCGCCGGTGTGGGTGGCCCGCACCTTCATCCCCACCACGATGTCGGCGTGGGCCTCGAGGGCCGCGGCGGTGGAGTCGAGATCGAGGTTGCGCTCGTCGTCGGCGATGTGGAGCTTGTGGGCGATGAAGTCGCCGGTGGCCAGGTAGAGCTGGTTGGGGTCGATGAAGGCCAGCACCCGGGTGGCGGGCGCCGACGCCTCCAGCCAGGCCCGGGCCAGCCCGAACGTGGCGACGCCACTGGTGCCGCCGTCGACCACCACCGGCACCGCGGTCTGGACGCCGGCCCGGTCGGGCGCAACGCAGAAGTCGCCCAGGCCGGGGAACACGTGGGCGTGGAGGTCGATCAACCCGGGCGTCACCACCAGTCCCTCGCAGTCGATCGTCTGGACGGTCCCACCGGCGGCGGCCACGGCCAGGTCGACCTCGTCCGGTGACCCCACGGCGGCGACGACCCCGTCGACCGCGAGCACGTCGGCGACGGCGTCGAGCCCCGACGCCGGGTCGACCACCCGCCCGCCCTGCAATCGCAACACCCCAGCTGACATGGGGTGGAAGCTAACTCCGTTCAACAGAATGTCGAAGCGGTTCACGGAGCGTTGACAGAAGCGCAACGGTCGGGCAACCGAGCCGGGGCCGGCTGAAATTGCGTCGATCAGCCCGCTCTATGCGGGTTTTCGAACGCAATTTGCCGTGGGGTGGGTGGGTCAGAGCAGGTGGTACTGGGACAGGTCGGGCTGGCGGGTGAGCTGCCAGTACTCGAGCAGGGAGAACGGCCAGTTCTGGGCGGAGCGGCCGGTGGCGTTCTTGTACCAGCTGTTGACCGTCGAGGCGCCCCACGCCATCCGCAGGTTCTGGGCGTCGACCCGCTCGTTGTAGGCGTCGTGGGCGGCCTCGGTGGGCTCCAGGGCCCGGGCCCCCTGCGCCAGCAGCTCCCGCAGGCAGCCGACGACGTAGTGCACCTCGCACTCGGAGAAGTACGTGATCGAGCCGTTGACCACGATGTTCGTGTTCGGCCCGTAGAGCAGGAACAGGTTGGGGAACTGCGGCAGCGTGATGCCGAGCAGCGCCCGGGCATCGCCCTTCCACCGCTCGTGCAGCTCGACGCCGCCCCGGCCCACCACCTTCATCGGCATCAGGAAGTCCGACGCCGTGAACCCCGTGCCGTAGACGATCACGTCGGCCTCGTGGAGCTCCCCGTCGACGGTGGCGACCCCGTCCGGCGTCACCCCGGCGACGCCGCCGGTCACGAGGTCGACGTTCTCGCGCCGCAGCGCCTCGGCCCAGGCGCCGTCGTCGCGGATGAACCGCTTGGCGAACGGCGGGTACTCGGGCACGACGTGGGGGAGCAGCTCGGGCAGGTCGGCGAACTGCATGTGGATGTAGGCGGTGAGGATCTGCCGGGCCCCGTCGTTGATGGCGCTGACCGACTGCTCGCCCCCCTCGCCGTCGTCCCAGTCCGGGTCGACGATGGCCGCCGCCCGCACGCCCTCCACGTTCAGCCAGAAGATGAAGTAGCGGTACCAGTTGGCGTAGCCACCGACGTTGCGGAACAGCCACTGCGCCTCGGGTGCGACCGGCTCGTGGTAGTCGGGCGTGGGGAGGAACCAGGCGGGGGTGCGCTGGAAGACCGTGAGGTGGGCGGCCTCCTTGGCGACCTCGGGGATGAACTGGGCGGCGCTCGCCCCGGTGCCGATCACGGCGACCCGCTTCCCGGCCAGGTCGACGTCGTGGTCCCAGCGGGCCGAGTGGAACGACGGGCCGGCGAAGCCGTCGAGGCCCGGGATGTCGGGCAGGTTGGGCCGGTTGAGCTGCCCGACGGCGCTGACCACGGCGTTCGCCTCCAGGGTGCCCTCGCCCTCGGGGCCGACGAGCTCGAGGCGCCAGGTCATGGTGGCCTCGTCCAGCTCGATCGCCGTCACCTCGGTGTCGAAGCGGATCAGCGGGCGCAGGTCGTGGTCGTCGGCGAAGCGGCGGAAGTAGTCGAGCAGCACCGGTTGAGGCGAGAAGTGGTCCGGCCAGTCGAGGCGCTGGGCGAACGAGTAGCTGTAGAAGTGGTTGGAGACGTCGACCCGGCAGCCGGGGTAGGTGTTCTCGTACCAGGTGCCGCCGACGTCCGCGTTCTTCTCGACGACCACCACGTCGAGCCCGGCCTGGCGGAGGCGGTGGGCGGCCACCAGACCCGACATCCCGGCGCCGATGACGGCCACCCGGAAGGGGCGGTCGGGGGCGAGGTCGTCCTTGGTCCAGGTGGGGGAGCGGAGGTCCTCGCCGAGGTTCAGCTCCTCCCGCAGCAGCTCCAGGTAGTCGTCCACCTCGACACCGCCGGACACGAACGCCAGCAGGGGGCGGAGCGTCGCGACGGGGAGTGCTCTCGTGGCGGGCGGGGTGCCCCGCTCCCGCAACCGCTTGATGGCCGCCACGGCGACCTCCCGGGCCTCGGTGAGCTGGGCCCCGGACAGGCCGCCGCTGGGATCGATGGTGGTCGACAGGTCGGGCCGGAGGTGGTCGGGGACCAGCGACAGGTCGTCGAGGTCGGCGGCGAGGGCGGCCAGCAGCGGCGGGAGGAGGGCGTGGCCGACGGCCGCGGCGATGGTCTCGTCGTCGGCGTGCTCCAGGTCGCTGTCGAACTCCGGCATCCGTGGTCCCCCTGGTCGGTCGCCCTCCGATGATGGCAGGGTCACTCGGTTCGCACCGCAGCCGCCGTCGGGTGCAGGCTGCGGCCATGGAGGATCGGTACGAGCCGGAGACGATCGACGTGAAGCGGGACGAGGGCGTCTCGATCACGTTCCTCGACGGTCACGTGGCGCGGTTCGACCTGTTGACCCTCCGCCGGAACTGTCCCTGCGCGACCTGCCGTGGCCTGCGGGATCGGGGCGAGGCCGCGTGGCCCCGGCCCGGGAGCCCGACGCCGCTGCGGGTCGAGGGCGCGGAGCTCCACGGCGCCTGGGGCCTCGTCATCAACTGGAACGACGGCCACGGCACGGGCATCTTCCCGTTCGAGTCGCTGCGGGACTGGCCCAGCGACGACATCCCGTTCGGCCCGGACTCAGGCCTCAGCCCGTCGGGCGACTGATCTAAGGGCCGGTGGTCACGTCTTCTGCCAGTGGAACCCGACGACGAGCGGCGGGTGGTCGCTGAGGTCGTTGCCCTGGGGATCCCGGAACCGTGCGCGGGGGAAGTCGTGCGAGGTGGCGGTCAGCGTGACCCCGCCGCCGCTGCGGAAGGCCACCTTGTCGATCGACGAGACGTCGGGGCAGCCGACGGCGACGCAGGCATCGGTCAGGCCGGTGGCGCCCAGGAACTGGGCCCACGCCCTGGTGTCGGCACCGTTGTGGCCGTCGGGGTGGTCGCTGTTGGTGTGGAGGTTGGTGTCGCCGGCCAGGATCACCGCCCGCCCCGCGCTGTGGCTCTGGATGTAGGCGGCCAGCTGCACGAAGTCGTCCTCCTGCAGCTGCTGGTCGAGATCGGTGCCGCCGGCTTCGCCGTGCAGGTTGTACACGTCGACGGTCAGGTCCGGGGCCAGCGTCATCCGCACGACCGAGAAGCCCTTGCCGGCCAGGCAGTCCGCCGCCCCGCCGTCGCTGGTGTCGGCGGCGCCGAAGCAGTCGCGCCAGGCGACCCGGGTCTCACCGGCGAACTCCGGCCGCGACAGCACCCCGAGCCCGTCGCCCACGAACGGGGCCGGGCGCACCGCAGGGTCGATGCCGGCAGCGGCCGGGCCCGGCCACCGGGCCGACCGGTGGGGGTGGGTCGCCTGGGCCCGCAGCTGCTCGTGGTAGCGGGCGAAGCTGAGGCCGTCGAGGAGCGGGTCCCACCAGTCGAAGTCCTCCTGTGTGAGCACCACGTCGTAGTCGTCGAGCAACGGGCTGATCAGCGGGATGTTCGCGTCGGGGTTCTCACCCGAGAACTCCTGCGGGAGGCCGGCCACGTTGTAGCTCAGGACCGTGAAGTCCCCCGACGTGGCAGCGCAACCCGACAGCGACACCGACGTCATGGCCAAGGCCGCGCCGACGGTGAACAACCGCTTAACTTTCAATGTCCCCAGCATGTCGCCACCGTAGGCCGTCCCTACCGCTCCGTGCTGGTGTCCCTCGCCTCAGGGGCCTACCGGTGGAGGCGGTAGCGGATCGGGAGGTGCTTCAGGCCGCCGACGAACGTGGTCTGCATCAGCGACGGCTCGCCCGCCAGCTCGACCGAGTCGAGCCGGGGGACCAGCTCGGTGAGCAGGGCCTTGATCTCCATCTTCGCCAGCTTGGCGCCCAGGCAGTAGTGGGCCCCGAAGCCGAACGCCAGGTGGGGGTTGGGGGAGCGGCCGACGTCGAAGCGGAACGGGTCGTCGAACACGTCCTCGTCGCGGTTGGCCGACGGGTACGACAGCAGCATGGCATCGCCGGGCTGGAACTCGTGGCCGGACACGTCGTAGGGCTCGGTGCAGTTGCGCATGAAGTGCTTCACCGGCGTGGTCCAGCGGATGATCTCGTCGACCGCCGAGTCGATCAGCTCCGGGTCGTCCTTCAACCGGGCCAGCTCGGCCGGGTTCTCCACGAGAGCCTGCACGCCGCCCGCCATCGCCGACGACGTGGTGTCGTGCCCGGCCGTGGCGATGATCATGTAGTACGAGATCAGCTCCAGGGGCGGCATCTGCTCGCCGTGCGGGCAGCCGTTGGCGATGGTCGACGCCAGGTCCTCGGCCGGGCACGCCCGCCGGTCCTCGGTCAGCACCGAGAAGTACTGGACGAAGTCCTGCAGCACCAGCAGGATGTCGGCCGGGTTGGTGCTGCGGGCCAGCTCGGGGTCCTGGGCGCCGAACAGCTCCTGGGTGAGGGTGAGCATGAAGTCGTAGTCGGACTCGGGCAGCCCGAGGATGGCCAGGATCACCTGCAGCGGGTAGGGCATGGCGATCTCGCGGGCGAAGTCGCACTCGCCGCCGAGGTCGGCCATCCTGTCGACGGTCTGGCGGGCCAGGTCGGCCAGCCGGTCGTCGAGGCGGGCC
The DNA here is from genome assembly GCA_035316325.1 of Acidimicrobiales bacterium. NCBI lineage: Bacteria > Bacillati > Actinomycetota > Acidimicrobiia > Acidimicrobiales > Acidimicrobiales bacterium. The sequence goes on along the minus strand of DATHJB010000025.1, from coordinate 10,365 downwards.
AGGCTGCGCGGCTTGAACCAGTCGACGGTCAGGCCCCGGTAGGCGCGGTGGTCGGGGTCGTCCATGTGGACGAGCGAGCGGATGCCCAGCCCGGTCTGCCGCGCCCGCTCGAGGGAGGCGCGGTCGACCAGGATCGACACCGGCTCGTTGGCGAACGACGTCGGGTGCAGCTCGATCTCGTAGACGTCGGCGTGGCGGGTGACGACGTGGAACGGCGGGAAGTCGGGGTGCTCGACCAGGTGGATCGGGTCCTCCCGGCGCAGCAGCGCGCAGGCGGCGTGGAACCGGCGGTCGTCGGCGTAGGCGGACGGGGTGACGAAGACCTGACCGGCCTCGTCGACCCCCATGTCGTGGATGTCCAGGTTCATGGCAGCCGGGTTTCGATCCAGCGCTGGTACTCGGCGAGCAGGGTGTGGAGGCGGTCGCGGTCCACCGGCCGCTCCCGCTGCTGGGTGCCGATCAGGATCGCCATCCCGATGCGGGCCGACGTGCGGGCGGTGTCGTCGTCCATGCCGGCGGCCCGGTACAGGTCGACCAGCACCTCCTCCCGGCCCTGGTCGACCCGGCGCTGCACCTCGGCGGCGAACGCGTCGGACATGGCCAGCGCCCGGATGGCGCTCTCGGCTTCGTGGTGGACGGCGTAGGCGACCGCCGCCTTCAGCTGGGGGATCAGCGTGGTCGGGCCCTTGACGGCCAGCGCCTCCCGGGCGAGACGGTGGCCGTGCCGGTCCTCCCACCAGACGAGCAGCTGCTCCATGTAGTCGCGGCCGCCGTGGAAGTGGTGGTAGAAGGACCCCTTCGTCACCCGCAGGCGGGTGCACAGGGCGTCGATGGTGACCGAGGGAGCACCGCCCTCGGCGAGCAGCTCGAGGCCGACCTCGAAGTACTGCGCCCGGGTCGTCCGGGACGACGTCGAGCTGCTCGTGGTGGGCATGGCGCCTGGGCCTGCGGGCCTGGCGGCCTAGGCGGCGGCCTTCTCGAGGATGTGGACGCCGCAGGCCGAGCCGAGGCCGATGACGTGGGCCAGCCCCACCTTGGCGTCGGGGATCTGGCGGTCGCCGGCCTCGCCCCGCAGGTGGTGGCACACCTCCCAGATGTTGGCGATGCCGGTGGCGGCGATGGGATGGCCCTTCGACTGCAGGCCGCCCGACACGTTCACCGGCGTCGTCCCGTCGCGCCACGTGGCGCCCGACTCGAAGAACGGCACCGCATCGCCCGGCTTGCAGAGCATCAGGTTGTCGTAGTGGACCAGCTCGGCGGTGGCGAAGCAGTCGTGCAGCTCGACCAGGTCGAGGTCCTCCGGCCCGACCCCGGCCTGCTCGTAGGCCTGCTGGGCGGCGTTCCGGGTGAGCGTGTTGATGTTGGGGAGCACCTGGCAGGCCTCCTCCCACGGGTCGGTCGTCAGGATCGACGCCGACACCTTGACCGCCCGGCGCTGCTGGTCGGGCGACAGGGTCTTCAGCTTCTCGCCGGAGACGACCACGGCCGCGGCGGCACCGTCGCAGTTGGCGGAGCACATCGGCCGGGTGTTCGGGTAGGCGATCATCACGTCGCCCATGATCTGCTCGAGCGACATCTTCTTCGTGTACGCCGCCAGCGGGTTGAGCGTGGAGTGCGAGTGGTTCTTCTCGGAGATGCGGGCGAACAGCTCGAACTCGGCGCCCTCGTAGGGGTGCTCGTGGATGTACTGCATGCCGACCTGGGCGAAGACGCCGGGCATCGTCTCGGTGCCGATGCGGCCGTCGACGGCGGCGACGGCGCCGTAGCGGCCCCTGGGCTGCCAGGTGTCGCCGTCGTCCTTGCGGCTGCCGCCGGCCAGGAGCCCGGCGCCCGACAGCTTCTCGACGCCGACCGCCAGGCCCATCGGGGTCTCGCCGGCCTTCACCGCCATGATCGCGGTGCGCAGGGCGGTCGCCCCGGTGGCGCAGGCGTTGGCGACGTTGTAGACGGGGATGCCGGTCTGGCCGATCTGCTTCTGCAGCTGCTGGCCGATGCCGCCGTTGGCGGCCATGAGGTTGCCGGCAGCGAGCACGCCGACGTCCTTGATCGACACCTGGGCGTCGGCCAGCGCGGCCATGGCGGCCTCGGCGGCCAGGTCGATGGTGTCGAGGTCCGGGTGCTTGCCGAACTTGGTCATGTGGATCCCCAGGATCCAGATGTCGTCGGTTGCCATGTCAGTCGCCCTTCCCGTTTAGCGGCTCGAAGCCGAAGCCGATCGCCTGCGTGCCTGCCGCGTCGGCGCCCACCGGCACGGTGGTGAGCCGCACCTTCATCCCCAACTCCACGTGCCCGGGGTCGGGCTCGACGTTGACGAGGTTGGCCCGCACGCTGGTGCCGTCGCAGTCGACCACCGACGCCACGAACGGCACGGGGACGCCGGGCGCCGCGAACGCCACGATCGTGAACGCCTGCACCTCGCCCTCGGTGGCCACCCGGACCGGGCGGAACTCGGTGCCGCTGCAGGCGGCGCAGGCGTTGCGCCGGTCGAAGAACCGGGCCCCGCACGACGTGCACTCGTTCGCCACCAGGTGTGGGTCGTCGCCCAGCACCAGGTAGTCGACCAACGGAATCTCGCTCATCGTTTCCCCGTCCTGCCAGGTGTCGGCGTACCGTACCTTCTGGTATGGTCGGCCGCCAAGGCGACGAGCAGCCACACCGGGGGACCAGCATGAGCGACGACGCGACGGGCCTGGCGATGACCATCGGCGGCGAGCGCCGCCACGCCCCGACCACCTTCGGGGTGGTCAACCCCGCCACCGGCGAGGTGCACGCCGAGGCGCCCGACTGCTCCCGCGAGCAGCTCGACGAGGCCTTCGAGGCCGCCGCCAAGGCGCAGATCGACTGGGCCCGCGACGAGGACGCCCGCCGGCAGGCCCTGCGCGACGCCGCCAACGTGCTGTTCGCCGCCGCCGACGACCTGGCCCCGATCCTCACCCGGGAGCAGGGCAGGCCCCTCGCCGGGGCGACAGAAGAGGTGTTCGGCGCCGGCATCTGGCTCAAGTACTTCGCCGACCTCGAGGTGCCGCGCGAGGTGATCCAGGACGACGACAACGCCTTCGCCGAGGTGGTCCGCCGGCCCGTCGGCGTGGTCGCCGCCATCACCCCGTGGAACTACCCGCTGATCCTGGCGTCGTGGAAGATCGGTCCGGCGCTGCGGGCGGGCAACACCCTGGTGCTCAAGCCGTCGCCGTTCACGCCGCTGGCCACGCTCAGGATGATCGAGCTGATCGACGCCGTCCTGCCGCCGGGTGTCGTCAACGTGGTGAGCGGCGGCAACGAGCTGGGCGCCTGGATGACGTCGCACCCCGTGCCCCGCAAGATCAGCTTCACCGGCTCGGTCGCCACCGGGAAGGCCGTGGCCGTCGCCGCGGCGCCGGACCTCAAGCGGGTCACGCTCGAGCTGGGTGGCAACGACCCCGCCATCGTGCTCGACGACGCCGACCCGGCCGAGGTCGCCCGAGGCATCTACCAGGCCGCCTTCAGGAACAACGGCCAGGTGTGCTCGGCGATCAAGCGGGTGTACGTACCCCAGGCGCTGCACGACGACGTGGTCGAGGCCCTGGCCGAGCAGGCCCGGGCCGCCAAGGTGGGCGACGGGATGGACCCGGCGTCGGAGCTGGGGCCCGTCAACAACGCACCGCAGTTCGAGCGGGTGAAGGGCCTGGTGGCCGACGCGCTCTCCGGTGGAGCCGTGGCCGCCGCGGGCGGCGCGCCGCTCGACCGGCCTGGCTACTTCTTCGCCCCGACCGTGCTGACGGGAGTGGCGGAGGGCACCCGCATCGTCGACGAGGAGCAGTTCGGCCCGGCGCTGCCGGTGCTGACCTATCGTGACGTCGACGAGGTGGTGGAGCGGGCGAACGCCACGACGTTCGGCTTGTCCGGCTCGGTCTGGTCGGGGGACCTGGACCGAGCCGGCGCCGTCGCCGCTCGGCTGGAGTGCGGCACGGCCTGGGTGAACACCCACCTGGCGCTGGCCCCGCACCAGCCGTTCGGCGGCTTCAAGTGGAGCGGACTCGGGGTGGAGAACGGGCCCTGGGGCCTGGCGGGCTTCACCGAGATCCAGGTCCAGTACCGGAAGAAGTAACGCACCGATGTCCACGCCGCACCCGTTGCGCTACCCCGGCGCGTACGTCGACACCACGCCCGACAAGCCCGCCGTGATCATGGCGGGCAGCGGCGACACGCTGACGTTCGCCGAGCTCGACGCCGCGTCGTGGCGGCTGGCCCGGGCGTTCCGGGCGCTGGGGCTCGACCCCGGGGCACACGTGGCCATGTCCCTGGAGAACCGCATCGAGTTCCCGCAGGTGGCCTGGGCGGCCCACTACGGGGAGCTGGTCTACACGTTCGCCAGCACCCGGCTCACGCCCGGCGAGCTGGCCTACATCGTGGGTGACTCGGGGTCGCGGGTGGCCGTGGTGTCGGAGAAGCTGGTCGACGGGCTGCGGTCGCAGGTGGGCGAGAGCGTCCGGGTGCTGACCGTGGAGGAGCTGTTCGAGCTGGCGGCGTCGCAGTCGCCCGACCCGCTGCCCGACGCCCGCGAGGGCACCGACATGCTCTACTCCTCGGGCACCACCGGGCGGCCCAAGGGCGTGGAGCGGCCGCTGTCGGGCAAGCCCCTCGGATCGACCCTGGGTGTCGGGCTGCTGGCCCAGCTGCTGCTCGGCCTCACCGAGGAGTCGGTGTACCTGTCGCCGGCGCCCATGTACCACGCGGCCCCGCTGCGCTGGACGCAGGAGTCGATCGCCATGGGCGCCACCGGCGTGATCATGGAGCGCTTCGACCCCGAGTCGTTCCTGGCCGCCGTCGAGCGCTACGGCGTGACCCACGGCCAGTTCGTCCCCACCATGTTCATCCGCCTCCTGCGCCTGCCCGACGAGGTGAGGGCCCGCTACGACATCTCGTCGCTGCAGGCCGTGGTCCACGCCGCCGCCCCGTGCCCGCAGGAGGTCAAGCGGGCGATGCTCGACTGGTGGGGCCCGATCGTCTACGAGTACTACGCCGGCACCGAGGGCCAGGGGCTGTGCTGGGCCGGCCCGCAGGACTGGCTCGACCACCCGGGCACCGTGGGTCGCCCGATCATCGGGCAGCTGCACATCGTCTCCGCCGACACCGGCGAGGAGCTGCCGGCCGGGCAGGAGGGCCTCGTCTACTTCGGTGGCGGGGGCTCGTTCGAGTACCACAACGACCCCGAGAAGACGGCGTCGGCGCACAACGCTCAGGGCTGGTCGACGCTCGGCGACATCGGCCGGGCCGACGACGACGGCTTCCTCTACCTCACCGACCGGCAGTCGAACATGATCATCACCGGCGGCGTCAACGTGTACCCGCAGGAGACGGAGAACCTGCTGGCGGTGCACCCGGCCGTCGCCGACGTGGCGGTGATCGGAGTGCCCAACGACGACTTCGGCGAGGAGGTCAAGGCGGTGGTCACACCCGCCGAGGACGCCGTCGCCGGGCCGGAGCTGGCCGACGAGCTGATCGCCCACTGCCGGGCGCACCTGGCCGACGTGAAGTGCCCGCGCACGGTCGACTTCCGCGTCGAGCTGCCCCGCACGCCGACGGGCAAGCTGCTCAAGCGCCTGCTGCGGGACGAGTACTGGGCGGGTCACGAGACCCGCATCTGACCGCGACCTTCAGGGGGAACCGATGGCTGTCCGGCTCGAACCCGTCGACGAGTACACGCATCAGCCCAGCGCCGATGCCACGTTCAACGAGTCGATGTACTTCAACGTGTACGACCCGGCGGGGGGCGTGGGCGGGTTCTTCCGCATCGGCAACCGGGTCAACGAGGCGATGGCCGAGGTCACGACCTGCCTGTACCTCCCCGACGGGCGGGTGGGGTTCGCCTTCGGGCGGCCGCGCATCGAGTCGAACGACGCCTTCGACGCCGGTGGGATGCGCTTCGACGTGGTGACGCCGTTCGAAGCGCTCACCGTGACCTACGAGGGGAAGGTCACGCTGCTGGACGACCCGCTGGAGATGGTCGACCCGAAGGCGGCGTTCCTGTCGAACCCCCGGGCGTCGTGCTCGGTGTCGCTGTCGTACTCGGGGCTGTCGCCGATGTTCGGCGGCGAGTCCGACCGGCCCGAGGCACCGGGGCAGGAGTTCGCCAAGGCCCACTACGAGCAGCTGGTGGCGGCATCGGGGTCGATCTCGGTGGACGGCGTGGGGTCGTGGACGATCTCCGGGTTCGGCCTGCGCGACCACTCGTGGGGGCCGCGCACCTGGCAGGCGCCCTGGTACTACCGCTGGCTCACGGGCAACGCCGGGTCGGACTTCGGGTTCATGGCGTCGCGGATCGCCTCGCCGTCGGGGCCGGGGACCCGGGGCGGCTTCGTGTGGGAGGGCGACGAGCTGATCCTGTGCGACTCGTGCTCGCTGTCCACCGCCTGGACCGACGAGGGGTCGTACCATCGGACGGTGACCTTCGAGCTGGCCAGCGGGGAGCGGTCGTGGTCGGGTCGGGGCGAGGTGCTGTCGCTGGTGCCGCTGCGGAACCGGCGTGAGGGCCAGGTCACCCGCATCTCCGAGGGCATGACCCGGTGGACGCTGGGCGACGGCCGGGTGGGCTACGGCCTCTCCGAGTACCTCGACCAGATCGTCGACGGGCAGCCCGTCGGCCTCGCCGAGTGACGCCCGACTTCCCGGCGGCGCTCGGCCGTGCCCTCCGGGGCGAGGTGGTCGACCTGGTGCGGCTGTCGGGGGGTGCCTCGCGGGAGACCTGGTCCTTCGACCTCGTGACGCCGGGCGCGGTGCGGCGGGGGATGATCCTGCAGCGGCGGCGGGCGGCGTCGGGTCCGTCGGGGCACCCGCCAGATGTCGAGGCGGCGCTGCTGCGGGCCGCGGCCGGCGCCGGGGTGCCGGTGGCCGGGCTCGTGGGGGTGGGCGACGACAACGGCCTGGGGGCGCCGTGGCTGGTGGTCGAGCGGATCGAGGGAGAGACGATCCCCCGCAAGCTCCTGCGCGACGACGAGTTCGCCGCGGCCCGGCCCCTGCTGGCGGCGCAGCTGGGGCGGGCGGCGGCGGCGATCCACTCGATCCCCGTCGACTCGGTGCCTGCCCTCGACGACCAGGACCAGCTCACCGCCTTCGGCTCGCTGGTGGGGGCGCTCTCGCAGCCCCGCCCGGCGCTGGAGCTGGCGGTGCGGCGGCTCGACGCATCGCGGCCGGCGGCGGCCCGGCGGACGGTGGTGCACGGCGACTTCCGCACCGGCAACCTGCTGGTCGGCCCGGACGGCCTGCGGGCGGTGCTCGACTGGGAGCTGGCCCACGTCGGCGACCCGGTCGAGGACCTGGGGTGGCTGTGCACGCGGTCGTGGCGGTTCGGGTCGCCGGCGCGGGTGGGCGGCTTCGGGTCGGTCGGCGAGCTGGTGGCGGCCTACGAGTCGACGTCGGGCGTCCCCGTCGACCTCGACGCCCTGCGCTGGTGGGAGGCGTTCGGGTCGCTCAAGTGGGCGGTGATCTGCCTGCTCCAGGCGGGTGTCCACCTGTCGGGCGCGGCCCGGTCGGTGGAGCTGGTGTCGATCGGCCGGCGGGCCTACGAGTCGGAGTGGGACCTGCTGGGGCTGCTGGGCGCCGTCCCGGACGACGACCCGCCGCGCCCGGCCGTCCAGGCGACGTCGCACCCGACGGCCGGCGAGCTGCTGGAGGCGGTCCGGGAGTTCCTGGCGGGCGACGTGATGGACCGGACCACCGGGAGCACCCGCTTCCACGCCCGCGTCGCCGCCAAGTCCCTGGCGATCGTGGAGCGGGAGCTGGCGCTCGGCCCCGCGGTCGCGGAGGCCCACGACCGGCGGCTCGCCGATCTCGGCTTCCCCGACGACGCGTCGCTCGTGGACGCCGTCCGCGCCGGCAAGCTCGACGACCGCTGGGACGAGGTCGCCGCGGCCGTCGCCGCCTCCGTCCGCGACCAGCTCCTGATCGCCAACCCGGCCTGGCTCGCCTAGCTGGGGCGACGGGCTTCAGTCGTCGCGCCCGACACCGCGATCGGGTGCGCTCATGTCTCCCGTCCCGGGCGTGCCATCGGCGAGCCCGTAGCGCAGGTACACGGTGCCCTTCGGACCGGCTGTGGGCGGTTCGAGGAGTGTGACGTTCGTGGGCACCGCTCCATCGTCGAACACCTTCTTCCCGACGCCGAGCACGACCGGGTGCAACCAGAGGTCGAGACGGTCGAAGAGCTTCTCGCGCAGGAGGGTCTGCACCAGGTTCAGGCTCCCGACGACCTTCACGTGCTCGTGCCGGTCACGGATCTCGCGCACCGCGCCGGCCAGATCCGGGCCGAGCTGCGTGGACCCGGCCCACGAGAGGTCGGGCCTGCCGCGGGAGGCCACGTACTTCGGGACGCTGTTGAAGAGCGTGGCGATCTCGCCGTCCTCGCCGCCCTCCTGGTATTGCCAGTAGGCGGCGAAGGTGTCGTAGGTCCGCCGGCCGAGCAGGAGGGCGTCCGTGCCCTGGTACGCGGCCTCGACCTGCGCCCCGGCGACCTCGTCGAGCAGGGGCGCCTGCCAGCCGCCGAACGGGAACCCCACCGGGTCCTCGTCGGGGGTGCCGGGCGCCTGCCCGACGAGGTCGAGGGTCGCGAACAGCTCGATGTGGATGAGGCCCATGCGTTGCTCCTGATGAGTTGGTCGTCACGGTCAGGAGGTAGACCTGCGGGCGCCGGCAGACTCATCGCTGCGACGGCACCCCAGCTTCGTACTGGTCGTGCTTTGATACAGCGATGCCGTCGGCCTCACCTGTGACCGACGCGTCCCCGCAGCCGGTCCGGCGGGCGCGCTGGCGGTTGATGGCGATGGCCCTGATGGTGCCCACGCTGGGCTCCAGCCTGGGCATCGACGGCGGCGACCTGTTCCAGATCCTGGCCGTGGAGAACCTCGGCCTCGACGCCCGCACGATCGGCATCGGCCTCGGGTTCTGCACCCTGTCGGTGCCGGTGCAGCTCTGGGCGGCCCGCCTGACGCTGGGCCGGGCCCGGCAGCGGCTGGTCGCCTTCCTGGTGGGCGATGCCGTGCTGTGCTGGATCCTCGCCCTGCTGGTGGCGACGGCGACGCCCGGCAGCGGGCTCGCGACCAGCGCCCTCGCCGTCGCCGTCGTGGCCGAGATCCACCTCTCGGTGCTCTACGTCACGGCGTGGCAGCCGTTGCTGTCGCAGGTGCTGGGGGCCGCCGACCGCCAGCGGAACAACGCCCAGGGGCGGGCGGTCGCCCGGGTCCTGATGGCCGGGCTCCTGCTGGTGTTCGGGCTCGCCGACGAGACGACCCGCATCGTGATCCTCGTGGCCATCGGCGGCATCGCGCTGGTCCTGGCGAAGGTGGTGGGCGGGATGCCGACGCCCGACCCGCCCGTGGCCGTGGTCGACGAGCCGGCCGAGCCGGCCGCGGCCCCGCCGGGGCGCCGCTGGTCGCTGCCGACCGGGATGTGGGCGCTGTGCATCACCGCCGGGCTGGGCGCCGTGTCGGCGTGGCCGCTGTTCGTCACCTACACCCACGACGTGCTGTGGCCCGACGTGAACCTGGGCCTGATGACCGCCGCGCAGGTCGGCGGCCAGGTGACAGCCGGGCTGCTGTGGCGGCCGACCGCCACCGGGCTGATGCGCCGGGGACGTCGGGCGGCGGTCGTGTCGGTGGTGGCCGCCACGGCGCTGGCCGCGATCCGGGCGCCGGTCGAGGGACTGACGGAGGGCATGCTCACCCTGGTCACGGTCGCCGGTGCCGCGGCGGCGCTCACGCTCGTGTTCCTGGTCGTGATGGAGCTGGTCCACCAGACCGTCGACAACGACACCTCGGTGCGGTCGATGACCATCTTCGACGTCGTCGCCTCGACGTCGGGCCAGACGGGCCTCTTCGTCGCCGGCTTCCTGATCTCCGCCAGCGTCGACTCGGCCTGGCCGGTCGACCCCTACCGCGTCTACCTGCTCACCGCCGCCACCCTCGTCGCCGCCGCCGTCCTCCGCCTCGGGCGGCGGCGACCGGCGCTCACGACGTCGGGGTGAGGTCCTGGGTGCCGACCACCCGGAGGAGGGCCAAGGCTGCGCCGGTCCGAGGCCGGCCGGATCGTCGGTTCGGCGCGGAGCGACCGTTTCGGTTCGTCGGCGCCGCAACGACCGCGTTCGGGTTAGCCCTCGAAGAACCACGCAGGTGCGGCTGGGGTATGACTTGCCGATGGACTTCACGGGGACGCGGCGGTCGCTCCACGCCGTCGCCGAGCAGGTGCTGGCCGCGGCGCTGTGGCGGGCGACCGGGCGCATCGGGTTGCGGGCCACCGAGGGCGGGTTCGGCACGCCGGCGTTCCCCCTGGGCGGGCGGGGGCGGCAGGTGCGGGTCGAGGGTCTCGACCTGGTGGTGGTCGACGACGGCCAACAACGTC